>JAIDHZ010000385.1 GCA_029052995.1 Lachnospiraceae bacterium
GGAAGATACTTGTGTTGGAATCACTTGGGGGATATAAGGCCCAGATGATTACTTATCTTTCGCAATTGTCCCAGATGGGGGCTTTTAGGAAAGTAAATGGAATAATGCTTGGTACATTTACAAAGCTTGAGGAAATGGGCTTTAAAGGCTTTATGGAGGAAGAGGTGCTAAAGCATGCGGGAAGCCTTCCGGTTGCAAAGACGGAAGAAATCGGGCATGGCGCAGATGCCAAATGCTGTATGATAGGAAGGAATTACCATTTTTATTCCGGTATTAGGTGATTGTAAAATTTTTGTTGATAAGTTTTGCAATTACCTATTTTTTTGAAAAAATATTGAAATAAAATCTGCTGCAGGTTTGTCTAATGTTTGTAAGAGGAAAACACCGGTGTATAAAAACAGTAGTCAATTTGTTTGTTTGGCTATAAGGAAGGAGGATAAAATTGAAACAGTTAATAAAGGAAGCACTGGCAGGGAATAATGAATCATTTGTCAGTATGATGGAATTAAATATGCAGAGCATGTACAAAACGGCATGGGTCTATCTGAAAAATGATGAGGATGTTGCAGATGCGGTACAGGATACGATATTAACATGTTATGAGAAGCTTTATACATTGCGAAATCCTAAGTATTTTAAGACATGGATGACGAGAATCCTTATAAATAAGTGTAATGATATGTTAAGAAAACGCCGCCGGTATGAGCTGGATGAAGCATTACCCGAAAGAGGAGCTGAAGAGGAGCATTATGCTGACTGTGAATGGAAGGCAGTACTTTCCCGTTTGCCGGAGAAGTATCAGAAGGTACTTTCGCTTTATTATATAGAGGGACTTTCTGCGAAGGAAATCAGCCAGGTGCTGGAGATTAACCTAAATACGGTATTGACCAGACTGTCGAGGGCTAAGAAAAAGCTTCGGGCTGAATATTTTTTTGACGAGGCAGGCTGTACTTTGGAGCCAACGTTTTCAGTGGCAGGTGAGGGCAGGCTGTAGCATGGCAGAATGATATTTGGCAGGGTCAAGGAAAGGACAGGAAATAACGGAGGTAGTATATGAATATAGAAGATAGAAAAATACAGGATATGTTAAATGGGAATACCCCAATTCCTGAAGTCGTAGAAAAGAGAGCAGCTGCGGCATTTGATGCTATCCGCACTGCCGGAGAGGAATTTGATATGGAAAAAACAGAAATCACAAAACGTAAATGGGGTAAAAGCCGTGTGGCAGCTGCGGCATGTATAGCAGTGTTAGCTCTTGGAACAACGACTGCCGCAGCAGGAAATTATTTCGGTCTGTTAGATTATTTTAACTGGAGAGACAGGGAGATTCCCAAGGAGGCCCAAAAGCTGATTAATGACAATGTGGAGCAGAAGGGGAATGAGGGCAATGAAACTGCAGAAAATCAATATGCAGAGTTTAATATAAGGCAGACCCTTTGCGACAGCGGACAGATGATGATTGAGATAGAGGTAAAGGCCTTAGAGCCGGACAAATATTTCCTGATGACACAGGACTGGATGCCGGAGGACATGATTTCAAATCTGGGAATGGTGTCCGAGGAAGGTGATATGTCAATTGAGGAATATATGGAAAAGACGGGAAAACAGGCGCTAGAAGTTAATGCTTATGTTGATTTGGGTGAAAAAATGACTAGTGCCAGCTTTGATACGAAGATGGAACCGGACGGCACATTGATTATTGTGGAAAACACGGAGAATGTCATTCGTGAAAAGGAAATGACCCTTACATGCTATACCATGGTATTGCCGCCGGATTTGCAGGACAAAGCAAATGATGAAGGACAGAATTTAACTTCGGATGAAAAGGATAAGATTGCTGCAGGCGAAATGAAGGAACCGGTTGTGACAGATAATTATATTCGTGATTCCTTTACCTTCAAGGTGACGGATAACAGTATAAGTGAGAAATTTGTTTACAAACCGGAACAGCCGGGCAAAATTGAGGGAACTGCAATTATCTTAGATGAGGTGGTTATGACAAAAACGGAGCTGGGCCTGTATGTAGATACGGCTTATCATTATGATGAGAATGCTACCCCGGAAGAAATTGCAGCATCAGAGGAGATTGTATTTGATGTAGTAAAGGAAAATGGTGACTGGCTGGAAAGAGGTCCCGGAAGCGCAGGCGGAGGCACTGTTTGTTTGGAGGATGGCAGTTATTTACAGACAAGGGATTATGGTGTGACGGAGCTTTTAGAGGAAATGCCGGTTAAGGTTTTTGACTGCATGAGTAAGGAGCAGTATGGTATTATCAAAGTGAAAAAGCAATAAAAACAAGAGAACTTGTAAAACAATATTGGGATTATTATAAAAACAGTCTGGGAAACCGGGCTGTTTTTTTGCAGTATAGTGATAATGCCACAAGCAGATAACGGAAATTCATTTTGCGGGGCTTTCTTTCGCTGCAAATTTAAGAGTTACTTATCAAATGCTTCATTAAAATATTGCTGAAATAAAAAATGTGATGTATACTAGTAAATAGTTTGTTTTAGCTAAATTATGCTGTTTGGCTGATAATGAAGGATACTTTAATTGTATATGTCCATGATAACAGGAGGGAATAACATGCAGATTACGGATGAAACCATTGACTATGTAGGAATTCTGGCAAAGCTGGAGCTTTCCCGGGAGGAAAAGGAGCAGGCAAAGAAGGATATGACGAATATGCTTGAGTATGTAGGTAAGTTAAATGAACTTGATACAGAGGGTGTGGAACCCATGAGTCATACATTTTCAGTGCACAATGTATTTCGTGAGGATATAGTAACAAATGGTGATGACAGGGAGAATATGCTTAAAAATGCGCCGGAGCAAAAGAATGGCGCATATAATGTGCCGAAGACGTTTGATTGATTAATTCGGAATATTGGTTTGTCGTATATGCGCAGATACATGTTGGAAATATAGAGTTTTACAAACGTTTAATGTAAAAAAAGTAGTAGAAGGGAGATAATAAAGAGAAATGGATTTGAGTCTGACAGCCGTGGAGCTCGGCAGGAAAATTAAAAATAAAGAGATATCCGTGACAGAAGCCACAACTGCTTATCTTGACAGTATGGAGGCAAAGGAACAGGATATAAATGCATTTGTTACGATGGACAGGGAGGGTGCATTGGCAAGGGCAGCCAAAGTGCAGAAGCTCATTGATGAGGGAAAGCTTACAGGACCTTTGGCGGGTGTACCGGTTGGGATTAAGGACAATATGTGTGTAAATGGTATGCTTACTACATGTGCTTCTAAAATTCTTGGAAACTTTAAACCTACATTTACTGCAACGGCAGTGGAGAAGCTTGAGGAAGCGGGAGCCGTGATTGTCGGAAAAACCAACATGGACGAGTTTGCCATGGGTTCCACTTCCGAGACTTCATATTTTGGTGTGACAAAGAATCCATGGGATTTAGAAAGGGTGCCGGGAGGTTCTTCAGGCGGTTCTGCGGCAGCGGTTGCAGCAGAAGAGATTCCCTATGCACTTGGTTCTGATACCGGAGGAAGTATCCGACAGCCCGCAGGCTTTTGCGGGGTGACCGGCATGAAGCCAACCTATGGCAGAGTATCCCGTTACGGATTGATTGCCTATGGTTCTTCTCTTGACCAGATTGGGCCACTGGCAAAGGATGTGACAGACTGTGCTTCTATTTTAGAGGTCATTTGCGGCAAGGATGACAGGGATTCCACTTCTGTGAAAGAGTCAGGGGATGATTTTACTTCTGCTCTGGTGGATGATGTAAAGGGCATGAAAATCGGAATTCCGAAGGATTATTTTGGGGAGGGTCTGGACCCGGAGGTAAAGGAGAATGTCTTAGCGGCGGCAAAGGTGTTAGCGGACAAGGGCGCAGTGATAGAAGAGTTTGATTTAAGCCTTGTGGAGTATGCGATTCCTGCCTATTATATTATTGCATCTGCGGAGGCAAGCTCTAACCTGGAGCGGTTTGACGGTGTAAAATACGGCTACCGTACCGGAGAATTTGCAGACCTTCACAATATGTATAAGAAGACCCGTTCCGAGGGGTTTGGCGCAGAGGTAAAGAGAAGAATTATGCTGGGTTCCTTTGTGCTTTCATCAGGATATTTTGATGCCTACTATATGAAAGCGCTCCGTACAAAGGCATTGATTAAGCAGGCATTTGATAAGGCATTTGAAAAATATGACGTGATTTTGGGACCGGTGGCGCCCACCACGGCCCTAAAGCTTGGGGAATCCTTAAGCGACCCTATTAAGATGTATCTGGGGGACATTTACACCGTATCCGTGAACCTTGCGGGACTTCCGGGCATTTCCCTTCCCTGCGGAACGGACAGCAAAGGTCTTCCGGTGGGCTTGCAGCTTTTGGGAAAACATTTTGACGAAAAGACCATTATCCGGGCAGCTTTCGCATTTGAACAGACAAGAGAATATAAAAGACCGGAATTTGCGGCAGAAAGGGGGAATGTCTGATGAGTAAAGTATATGAGACAGTGATTGGTTTAGAGGTACATGTAGAGCTTTCCACAAAGACAAAGATATTCTGCGGGTGTTCCACCGCATTTGGCGGGGCGCCCAATACCCATACATGTCCGGTGTGCACCGGTATGCCGGGTTCACTGCCTGTGTTAAATAAAGAGGTGGTAAACAAGGCGATTGCGGTGGGTCTTGCCACCAACTGTACCATTACAAAGAACTGTAAGTTTGACAGAAAGAACTATTTTTACCCGGACAATCCGCAAAATTACCAGATTTCCCAGCTTTACTATCCTATCTGCCGAAACGGAAAGGTGGAGATTGAAGTCGATGGCGAAAAGAAGTATGTGGGAATCCATGAAATCCACATGGAGGAGGATGCTGGGAAATTGATTCATGACCCATATACGGACAGTTCTTTAGTGGACTTTAACCGTTCCGGTGTGCCGCTTATTGAGATTGTGTCAGAGCCGGATATGCGCTCTGCGGAGGAGGTTATTGCATACCTTGACAAGCTCCGTATGACAATCCAATATCTCGGTGCCTCAGACTGCAAGTTAAATGAAGGCTCCATGCGAGCAGATGTGAATTTGTCTGTCCGTGAGGTGGGTGCGGCAGAGTTTGGCACACGTACCGAGATGAAGAACTTAAATTCCTTTAAGGCAATTGCAAGGGCGATTGAGAATGAACGGGAGCGTCAGATTGATTTGCTGGAGGCAGGTGGGGAGGTAACCCAGGAGACAAGGCGCTGGGACGATACAAAGGAATATTCCTATCCGATGCGTTCCAAAGAGGACGCTCAGGACTACCGCTATTTCCCTGATCCTGACCTTGTGCCTATAATCATCAGCGATGAGTGGATTGAGGAAATACGGAGCAGCCAGCCGGAGTTCCGTGATAAGAAAAAGGCCCGGTATCAGGAGGAATTCGGGCTGCCGGAGTATGATGCGGATATTTTAACCGGAGTGAAAAAGCTGGCGGATTTATTTGAGGAGACGGTTTTGCTTGGCGCAAATCCGAAAAAGGTTTCCAATTGGCTCATGGTGGAAACCATGCGGCTGTTGAAGGAAAAGGAGATGGATGCGGAAGATATTGCATTCTCTGCGGAAAACCTTGCCAAGCTGATTAAGCTGGCGGATTCTCAGGCAATCAATTCCAGTGTGGCAAAGGAAGTATTTGAGGTTATCTTTGCCGAGGACATTGACCCGGACAAATATGTGGAGGAAAAGGGCTTAAAGACCGTAAATGACGAGGGGGCGCTTCGTGCCGTTGTCGAACAGGTCATTGCGGATAATCCCCAGTCTGTTGAGGACTACCGGAACGGTAAGGAAAAGGCAATCGGGTTCTTAGTAGGACAGACCATGAAAGCAATGAAAGGAAAAGCCAATCCGGGAATGGTGAATGAGATGCTGAAGGAATTGCTGTAACGAGTGACGCTTGCAATAGAAAGTGTAGGAGTAAGAAAAAGATGAGTAACAGCCTGATTTTAAAGAACAAGGTATTTTTATATTTGACAGAATTTTTTGCGGGAATGTCCGTTATGGCGGTGGAATTAGGTGCAAGCAGATTGCTTGCACCTTATTTCAGTTCGTCCCAGATTGTATGGACAATCATTATCGGAACTATTATGATTGCCATGGCTCTTGGCAACATTTATGGCGGAAGGAGTGCGGATAAAAACCCCAACCCGGATAAGCTCTATGGAAGAATCTTAATTGCGGCTGTCTGGATTGCCATGATTCCGGTGGTGGGAAAGTATATTGTGCTGGGGGTATCGGCACTGCTGATTTTTACGGTCAGCAATAACTTTTTGATAATTGCCGCTTTTGCAGCATGCATGGTAATTTTTGTCTTTCCCCTGTTTTTGTTGGGAACGGTAACGCCCTCTCTTGCCAAATATTCCGTGGACAGCCTGGAGGAAAGTGGAAAGACAGTGGGAAATCTCGGTGCATTTAACACGATAGGGAGTATTATCGGTACATTCTTGCCAACCTTTGTCACAATTCCGGCGGTGGGAACCTCCATCACATTTCTGATTTTTGCCGGCATTTTGCTGGTGCTTTCGCTCATTTATTTTATCAGTGCTAAAACAGGGAAAAAGAGATGTGCTGTGGCTGTGCTGCTGTTTCTGCTTAGCTGCGTATTTGGATATTCCGACAGTTTTGCCTTTTGGGAGGATAATCTGACCTATGAAGGGGAGTCGGTTTATAATTATCTGCAGGTAAAGGAAAATGAAAGGTCGGTGATTCTTTCCACCAATGTGCTTTTTGGCGTGCAGTCTCTGAAAATGAAAGAGGACGGGCTTACCGGCATGTATTATGATTATGCCATGGCGGCGCCGCTGATGGCGGATGTGGAGGATAAAGAGTACCTGGATGTGCTGATTCTCGGTATGGGAACCGGAACCTATGCGGCACAGTGCAGGAAATATTTCGGGGATATGGCCATTGAGGGTGTGGAGATTGATGAAAAGATTACAGATTTGGCAATAAAATATTTTGATCTGCCGGAGGATGTTAAGGTTACCACCTATGACGGGCGGGCATACTTAAATGCCATTGATAAAAAATATGATGTAATTATGGTGGATGCCTATCAGGATATCACGATTCCCTTTCAGATGTCCTCAGTGGAATTTTTTACCATGGTAAAGCAGCATCTGCATGAAAATGGAGTCATGGTGGTGAATATGAATATGCGGGGAAAGGAAGAGGGTAATATTAACCAGTATCTTGCAGATACGATTGCCAGTGTGTTTTCCGATGTCTATACCGTGGATGTGGCAGGCTCCACCAACCGGGAACTGTTTGCATCCGACAATCACAATATGGTTTCAGCATTTGAAGAAAACAGTGAAAATCTGGGAGATGCTGAGCTTTCGGCATTGATGGAGCGGGTAAAGGATAAGCTTGTGGTGTATGATAAAGGAAAGTATATCATGACGGATGATAAGGCGCCGGTGGAACTTCTCGGCATGCAGGTCATTGATGAGCTGATAGAGGAAGAGGTTTCTTTTTATAAACAGATTTATGAGGAAGAGGGGCTTGCGGGGCTGCTGGAAAGAATGTAGTATAAAATTTAATTGTATAAATTATGGAAAAATGACACATTCTATTTTCTGAAACCAATCAGATAATATACACGGACAGGAATGAGGTAAGGAAAATGGATGTAAATACAATTGAGATTCTAAAGGAATGCAGCTCAGGCTGTAAAATGGCAATTGACAGCATTGAGCAGGTAAAGGAATATGTACACGATGAGAAGTTAAACCGGCTTTTGGTATCTTATAATGAACAGCATGAAAAACTCCTGGAAAAAATCAGGAAGCTGCTGGCACAGTACGGTAAAGATGATGAGGATCCAAGCATGATGGCAGAATGGTGTGCAAAGATGAAGATTGAAATGAAGATGACCATGCATCCGGATGATCATCAGATTGCCAAGCTGATGATGGACGGCTGCAATATGGGTATTCAGTCCGTAAGTGAGTATGTGAACAAATACCCTGACGCATCACCGGAGGCTCAGGATGTGGCAAAGGAACTGATTAAGGCAGAGGAAGACTTTATGGTTGAGATGAAGGAGTTCGTATAAGCAGTAACAAAGGAAAACAGACTGAAATAACGGGTTAATGAAACCTACTGAAAACTTTTGTAAAATGTGATAAAGTTTTCAGTAGGGAGTATGTTTTAATAGACTAAAAATTTAAACCATGTTATAATTAGTTCAATTAGAGAGTAGGGAAATCTTATCTTAAAGGAGGTTAATATTATGTCACTGACAAACGAAGATTTATTAGCAATTTCACAGCTGCTTGATACAAAGTTGAAATCAGAATTGCAACCCATAAAAAATGATATTCATTCCTTGAAAGATGATGTGACAAAAATAAATTTAACACTGGAAAACATTATTATTCCGAGATTGAGTACAATAGAATCTTGTTACACCGATACATATAGACGTTACCAAAACTACTCTGACAAGATAGAAGCGGCTTTTACTGATATTGAATTATTAAAACAGGTTGTTTCAGAACACAGCGAAAAACTTCAAAAGTTAGCTTAACAGCAAAAGAAAACTGGATAATAGCATAATACAGCATGTATTTCCAAAATGGATTTACGTGCTGTTTTTATGTGCTTCTGTGCTGGCGCTGCATGTTTTTTGAATATAAGTCAAAAAGAATATATATGCCCCATATAACATATACTGGAAATTTAAAAAAATTGTAGAACATGGAACCAAACTAATGATAAGATTGTCTTATATATGAGTCGGCTTAATATGGAGAAAAAAGGAGGACACTATGGATGGAGTTATAGATGAAGCTGTTGAGGGAAGTATAAGTAAAATTGGAACAAATATGAGAAACAGTATAAGTGAACCAGGGGAAAATGTAAAAAGGGGAAACAGGGATGCAATACATGGCAGACAGAAGTGCTTGCTAGACTTATTTATAAAGACTGTAAGCGATAATAAAACTGCTATGTACAGATTAGCATTTTCATTTGTATTATCTAAGCAGGATGCAGAGGATGTGATCAGTGAGGCTGTGTTAAAGGCATATAGTCATCTGGATGAGTTAAGAAATATAAGGAAAATGAAATCGTGGTTGTTCCGGATTATAGTAAATGAGAGTAAAATCTGTCTAAAAAAGCGAAACAGAATGGAACTGGTAGATGATATTTCAGAATTCGAAGAGGTAGGTAGGTATGAAGAAAAACCCTATGATTTATTGGAGTTTGTGTGCCTGCTAGATGACAATTTTAAGGAAGTTATCATGTTATACTATTTTGAGGAATTCCGAGTAAAAGAAATTGCAAACATTTTAAACATATCACAGGGAACCGTAAAATCAAGGTTGTCCAGAGCAAGATTGAAGCTGAAAAGATTTTTGGAAAACAGTGATGATTGGAAAGGATGAATATTATGAATAAATTAGATAAAGAAATCAGAAAAATGGCAAAACAGTGTAAAGCTCCCGAGAATGCAGGATATGAAGCAAGGATTGACCATTTATTGGAGGGTATTAACGGAACACAGGCAAATTCAGAGGGAAAGAAGGTAAGTATGTTTTATCCGTCTAAAGCAGGTTTTGCTGCCTGTGTACTAGGTGTAGCATTACTAATCGGAGTTCCTGTCGCTGCAAAAGTAAACAGTGTTGTAACACAGAGAATGCAGGAGATGTCTCGAAAGGAGCAAAAGAAGATTGAGGAAGCAAATGATTACAATAAAATGACAAGGGAGCATGACACAGAGGGACTTGCATTTTCCAGAAAATTGTCAGGGGAAGAAACGAGGCGTTTTGGAGATTTGTGGGATAAATATGAAGAGGAAGGATTATTCCCTGATGGAGAGCTTAAGATAGTGGATAAGTTAGAAGGAGATGAGGAAATAAGTTCTTTGGTTTATGAGACATGGAATAGAGAAATTTTTCTGCCGGAAAGTGAGCTTACAGATGAAGAAATGCTGCAAATCATTGATTTTGAACACAAATCTGCCTATGTTGTAGAGAATTCTGAAGAATCAAAGAAAGCTAGAGCTGCACAGGACGAATTTAATGAGAATCCTAATCCGGGAGAAAATGATTTGTCTAAAGATGAGGCAGTCGCAAAGGCATCTGCTTATCTTAAGGCAATGTATGATGTGGATGCTGACGGCATGGATAAATCAGCAGAATTTGGAATTGGTTTTTGCTCTACCTTGGACAATGGTCAGTATGGAGAGTGGGATGTTGAGTTTAAGGGGAGCGATGGATGGTCTTATGTGGTAGCTGTATCAAGGCAGACAGGTAAAATTGCTGAGATTCACCTGTATAAGGAAGAGGTCTTTGTGGGAAGCTATGGAGGAAATCCGGCACCAATAAATGAAAAGATTTATACTCCCGTATATGAAAAGGCAAAGGGCATATTAAACAGCATGTATCCCGATATTGAGATTACTGATGGTTCAGTTGGATATGGTAAAGGTAAGGATGGCTATACAGATGATAGGTTCTTGCAGATTGATTTTTTTACAAAGGACGGTTACCATTATATTTTCCAATATGTATTAGATGATGAAGTTTTCTCTTATCTGATGGTACATGAGGGAGGTAATTATGATGGTTGGGAGGATTCTTTACTTGATAGTTTCAATGTTATTAAAATTGAGTAATGTATAAGTGATTATATTTGAAATAATTAAACGCCGGATATTTTTCTTGGGGTAATATATTAAAAACGCAGGCACAGTGATGGCTCTGTCTGCGTTTTTTGCCGATATTCCCGAAAAATATTCTGCGTTTAATTGCATTTTAAATTTTTACGGATTTATTTTTTTATATTATGCGATACAACTTAGATACAATTATGCTATAGTATAAAAAGAATACCATAATTACGAAAAAGGAGTAGAGATATGAGCAGACACAGATCAAAAAAATACGCAGTAATATTTATGGCTGTAGTTATGCTGTTATCCATGACGGGCTGTGGCAATGGCAGGAAGAGCAGCAAGACAGGAAACGGCAAAACACCGGAGTTTATAGAAAATAAGGAAGATGTAGTTTATTCACAGGAGGAAATTGATATAACCGGTATAGAAGGTGAAATTAATGAGTTTGTATGTAACAAAGATAAGATTTATTTTTGTACCAGCGTCAAAACGGATAAAGGGGATGGTGAAGGAACAGTATGGAAAATGTATGCTGCAGATTCTGACGGAACGAATCCAAAGGAGATACCCCTGCCTGAAATTCCCGAAAATACATATATTGAAGAATTGTTTGTAAACGATGCAAATGAAATTAAATTTGTATTATGCAGGGATAATGAGGAAGGCAGTAATGAGT
>JAIDHZ010000386.1 GCA_029052995.1 Lachnospiraceae bacterium
GTGCATGGGTGTAAGCGCCCATGCTACACAGGGGGCAGAAGATGCAAACAATGTTGATACGGAAGCAGTGAATAATCTGGAGAACAATGTTCCTTTTTCAATGGGAATAACCGTTGATACCAATAATGATGAGGGAACATTAGCCGGTACACTTCAGATGCTTTTGGTAATCACTGTGATTTCTCTGGCTCCATCAATAGTCATTATGATGACGTCGTTTACACGGATACTTGTCGTCTTTCATTTTTTGAGGACAGCATTAGGTACGCAATCGGCGCCGCCCAATAATGTGTTGGTAGGGCTAGCGTTGTTTTTAACCTTTTTTATAATGTCACCTACGCTTCAAAGGATTAATGATGAGGGAATTCAGCCATTATCAAAAGGAGAGATTACGCAGGAGGAAGGATTAAAAGCGTGTATGGAGCCTCTACGTGATTTTATGTTTAACAATATAGACACAGAGGATGTTAATTTCTTTTTGGATTTGGCAAAGATAGATACAGTTGAAGAGTTAAGTGATGTTCCTAATTCCGTATTAATACCGGCATTTATGATGGGAGAACTTAGAAAATCCTTTGAAATTGGATTTTTAATTTATATTCCGTTTATTATTATTGACATGGTGGTGGCTTCTACACTGATGGCGATGGGTATGATGATGCTGCCGCCTACAACGATTTCCATGCCATTTAAAATTTTGTTATTTGTTATGGCAAATGGGTGGAATCTTGTTATTGGAGAAGTTGTTAAAAGTTTTCATTACTGACGATAGATTGGAAGTGTTTTGATGAGTACAGCAGTTGTAATAGATATTGCAAGAGAGGCATTATGGCTGATAATTAAATGTTCTGCCCCAATGCTGCTTGTTTCACTGGTTGTCGGTTTGACAATTAGTATTTTTCAGACCGTGACCTCCATACAGGAGCAGACATTGACCTTTGTGCCTAAAGTATTAAGTATTTTTATTACGATTATTCTTTGTGGTGGATGGATAATGGATAATATTCTTACATTTATGACAAGGTTATTTGAAAACTTTTCTACTTTTGCGGGGTAGGGTATGCTTGAACAGTCGTTTTCCATATATCATGTCGAATATTTTTTGGCAATTTTAGTAAGAGTAATGGGAGCAATGGCATTAGCTCCGATTTTTGCGAATCAGAATGTGACAAATAGGGCGAAGCTTTTTATAGGAATTGCCATTGCATTTGCAATATTTAACGTATATTCGTATGTGCCGCTTAATTATACTACATTTATTGAATATACAGTAATCTTATTAAAGGAATTAATGGTTGGTCTTACCATTGGGTTTACTGCTAATATTACACTGACTATTTTAAATATGGCAGGGCAGTTTATTGACCGTGAAATGGGTTTTTCCATGGTGTCTAATTTTGACCCAACGATGAATACAGATGCCACGATTACTGCGCAGTTTTATAATATGCTTGCCATGGTGCTTATGTTATGTACAAACATGCATTATTTTGTTATTTCTGCACTGGCTGATTCCTTTACCCTGATTCCTTTAGGGAATGTTGTAATTGATTCAGGAACAATACTGGACAAAATGGTGCAGTATATGACGAATTATTTTACCATTGCGCTTCGTATATGTCTGCCTATGCTTATTGTCATTATGTTGTTAAATGTAGTTTTAGGTGTACTGGCAAAGACTGCGCCGCAGATGAATATGTTTGTGGTGGGAATCCAGTTGAAAGTATTTTCAGGTTTTGCAGTGTTAGTGGTAACTATTGGTTTTTTGCCGAACATTGTACAATTTATATATGATGAAATGAGAAGCATCGTTGTTGATATTTTAAAAGCATTTTATGTTTGACAAAGAATATAGTTTGATTTACAGAGGCTTTTTGTATGGAAAAGAATTATAGAATTATATTGCCCTTGGATTTGCAGTTGTTTGCAAAAGAAGGACCGGGCGGGGAAAAAACGGAAAATGCCACGTCCAAGCGTTTGAAGGACGTAAGAAATGAAGGTAATGTCGCAAAGAGTAGGGAGGTTACAACAGCCGCTACACTTTTGGCGTTGTTTTTATGTCTGCGTTTTGCCATGGGCTTTATTGGAAACCAGCTATTAAGCGTTTTTCCAGCCTTTTATACAATGATTTCTTCTATTAGTGAAAGCGGCTTAGGCAATAATGAGTTTTCTCTGCTTCTTACAAGGGCGATTTTAAAATTGACGGTTGTGATTCTGCCATTTTTGATTGTGGGTTTTATTGTAGCATTTTTCAGCAATTCCCTTCAATTCAAATTTCAGATTACAACAAAACCGTTGAAGCCGAAATTCAGTAAAATGAACCCAATTAACGGAATTAAGAGAATGTTTTCGGTAAAGACGCTTATGGAACTTCTTAAATCAGTTATTAAGGTGTTTGCCATTTCTTATATTGTTTATGGTGTAGCGGTTGAACATGCAAAGGATCTGTATCTGGTGTATGATCTGACTATCGAGCAGAGTATTATGCTGATGTATGATATCGTATTAGAATTAGGCATCAAAATCTGCATTTTGTTTATTGTAATAGCTGCACTGGATTTAATTTTTCAGCGGTGGAAATTTAAAGAAGATAACAAAATGACTAAACAGGAAGTAAAGGATGAATTCAAGAATCAGGAAGGTGACCCTAAGGTTAAAGGCCAGCAGAGACAGCGGATGATGCAGGCAGCCCAGCGGCGGATGATGTCCGCTATTCCACAGGCAGATGTTGTTATTACCAATCCTACACATTTTGCTGTGGCACTTGCCTATGAATCAGGACAGGGGCAGGCGCCGGTTGTAGTGGCAAAGGGTGCAGATTTTCTTGCAGGCAGGATTAAAGATATTGCAAGGGAACACAATGTTGAGATTGTGGAAAATAAACCACTTGCCCGAATGCTTTATTATAATGTTGAATTAGGTGAGGAGATTCCTCCGGAACTTTATCAGGCAGTAGCAGAGGTTTTGGCTTATGTTTATCAGTTACATAATAAAGTCAGCTGAAATCTTCAGATATTAAAAATGTATTTTGAATTTGAATTAAGAAAAGATTTACTATGGATTAGGAGGTAAAAAAAGATGAAAAAAGCAGATTTGTTTGTAGGATTATATTTATTGGCTGCTGTCATCTTTTTCATTATTCCAATTCCTTCCATTCTTTTAGATGTTTTGATAACCTTTAATTTAATGATTGCACTGGTGATACTATTTAATGCACTTTACGCTGAGAACACTTTGGACATGTCCAGTTTCCCGACAATTCTGCTCTTCACCACCATATTCAGGATTTCCTTAAATGTATCTTCTACAAGGCTGATTTTAGCTAACGGTAATCCGGGCGTAGTGGTGCAGACCTTTGGTAATTTTGTGGGTGGCGGCAGTTTGGTTATTGGTGCGATTATTTTCATTGTTTTAGTCATTGTTCAGATGATTGTCATTAATAAGGGTTCTGAGCGTGTATCAGAAGTAACGGCTCGTTTTACGTTGGACGCAATGCCGGGTAAGCAGATGGCGATTGACGCAGATTTGAATACCGGTGCCATTACGGACAGGGAAGCTATGGAACGCAGGGAACAAATTCAGCAGGAATCAGCATTCTTTGGCTCCATGGATGGTGCCACAAAGTATGTAAAAGGAGATGCGACAGCAGGCCTGATTATTACGGCAATTAATCTGATTGGCGGTATAATCACAGGTGTTGCAATGCAGGGATTAGAGCTGTCTGAGGCACTTAACCGGTATACCATATTAACTATTGGTGATGGTTTGGTTTCCCAGATTCCTTCTATGTTGATATCATTATCAACTGGTATTTTAGTTACAAAAGCAGCGAAGTCCAGCAATATTGGTGACATAATGCTGGGACAACTGTTCCGCATTCCCAAAGTACTTTATATGGTTGGCGGAACATTATGTTTCTTGGGAGTATTTACACCGCTTAGAAGTGAAGGAAGAATTTTGGTTTATCTTGCCATGGGGCTTGGAATGATCGTTGTGGGAAGATTGATTGCACATACTGAAGAAATAGAAGCTATTGAAGATGAAGTACATGAGGAAGAGGTTCAGGCTGATGAAATCAGACGGCATGAAAATGTAAATGCACTGCTTCAGGTTGACCCTATAGAGTTGGAATTTGGATATGGTATTATTCCTTTGGCAGATGTAAACCAGGGTGGTGATTTGTTAGACCGGGTTGTTATGATAAGAAGGCAGATAGCCTTAGAACTTGGTGCAGTTGTGCCAATTATCCGTTTGAGGGATAATATTCAGTTAAATCCCAATCAGTATATTATAAAGATAAAGGGTATCCAGGTCAGTGAAGGTGAGATTCTATTTGATCATTATATGGCAATGAATCCCGGATATGTGGAGGAGGAGATAACAGGAATCCCCACATTTGAACCATCTTTCCATTTGCCGGCAATCTGGATTACAGAAGCGCAGAGAGAACGTGCGGAATCTATGGGCTACACTGTAGTTGATCCACCGTCAATTATTGCAACTCATCTGACAGAGATTATTAAAGGCCATTTGGATGAACTGCTGACCCGTCAGGATGTACAGAATCTGATTAATAATGTAAAAGAAAACAATACAACATTAATTGATGAATTAGTGCCAAAGCTGCTTGGTGTCGGTGAAATTCAAAAAGTATTGCAGAGTTTATTATCAGAGGGTATATCCATCCGGGATTTGGTAACAATTTTTGAAACGCTGGCTGATTATGCAGCATCAACAAGGGATACCGACATTTTGACGGAATATGTGAGACAGCGTTTGAAACGTGCAATTTCAAATACTTATTTTACTGATGGGGAAATGACAACAGTTGTGACATTAGACCCGAAAATTGAGCAGGATATTATGAATTCTGTTAAACAGACGGAACAGGGTGCATATATTACATTAGATCCTGCACAGACGAAAAAGATTCTTAATTCTGTGGAAACAGAGCTAAAGAAATTAGAGGCACAGGGAAAGGCGCCGATTATTATTACATCTCCTATTGTGAGAATGTATTTTAAAAAGCTTACAAACGATTATTTTAAAGACTTAATTGTAATATCATATAATGAGATTGAGTCTGATGTGGAATTACAATCAATTGGGGTGGTGACAATTAATGATAATTAAAAAATTTCGGGCAAACACAGAAACAGAAGCGATTATGCTGGCAAAGACTGATCTTGGCAAGGATGCCATTGTTATGAATATTAAGACAATAAAACCTAAAGGAATCTTTAGTATATTTAGAAAGACTCTTGTGGAGGTTACTGCTGCTATTGATGAGGTTGGTGTAAATGAAAAAAAGCAGGAAAACAGGGCTGAGAGCAGGGTGTCAACACAGATTAATGCCCAAATTGATGAAAAACTGCATCCGGAGCGCAGACAGGAAAGTGATGAATCAAAAGAGGCAAAAGAATTAGAGGAAAAATTAAATAATCTTGCAATGCTCTTAGAGCAGCAGATTGAATCACAGAAAAACGATACTGTAAAGAAAAAAACAGAAAGTTCAGAAAAAAGGGAAGCAAATAATGCAGAGAAAATGGATATAAAACAGGATTTGAATGAAGGAGATAAAGCAGAAGAAGTAAAATCTAGGAACAGCCTGAAAGATAAGTCCGTTGATTTGATTGTAGACCAGCTTTGTAACAATGAAGTAAATTATAAATATGCAAAACAGATTATGGAAGAGATTACAAGTGCAGGAAGCATCCGTACCCTTGATGATATGTTAGCCTGCGTTTACCAGAAGATTATTTTAAAGCTTGGACAGACAAAAACGATTGCATTGGAAAAAGGGAATAAGAAACCTAAAATTGCTTTCTTTATGGGACCTACCGGTGTGGGTAAAACAACAACGATTGCAAAGTTATCTTCAAAACTGCTATTGGAAGAAAAGATGAAAATTGCAATTTTTACTTCAGATACTTACCGTATTGCTGCAGTAGAACAGATTAAAACCTATGCGAATATTTTATCTATTCCTGTTGAAGTAATTTATGAGCCTAAGGATATGGAAAAAGCTTTGGATAAATATAAAGAATATCATTATATTCTGATTGATACTGCAGGAAGATCTCATAAAAATAAAGAGCAGTTTAAAGACTTAAAGGTTTTATATGATACTTTAAAAAAATATAGTGTGTCTACATATCTTGTACTCAGTGCTACTACAAAATATAATGACCTCAAAAAAATATCATCGTTATATGGAGATATTTCTGACTATAGTTTGATTTTTACAAAGTTAGATGAGACTGATGCTGTTGGTAATATATTAAATATAAAACTGGATACAGGAATGCCATTGTCATATGTGTCATATGGACAAAATGTTCCGGATGACATGGAGGTTATGAATCCTCAAATCATTGCAAAGCAGGTGTTAGGAGGTGGCGGTGGCTATGGATCAGGCAGATAAATTACGTGAGAAAATTGAGTTAATGAGAGAACAGGCCTCCACAGCCCGTGTTATTGCAATTACCAGTGGAAAAGGTGGTGTTGGAAAAACAAGTGTTTCTGTAAATTTAGCATTGCAAATGCGTGAACAGGGAAAAAAGGTTGTTGTTTTAGATGTGGATTTTGGTCTTGCCAATGTTGAAATTATGTTAGGTATCAGACCCAGGTACGATTTGTCAGATTTGGTTTATAATACAAAGTCCATAGAGGAAATTATAACAGAGGGCCCAATGGGAATTGGTTTTATATCAGGTGGTTCCGGTGTACATGATCTTGTTAACCTTGATAAAAATCAGTTAAAGAAAATGATTGCCCAGCTTGTAAAATTGGATAGTCTTTATGATGTTGTGATCATTGATACCGGTGCCGGAATTGCAGATTCTGTTATAGAGTTTGTGCTAAGTTCACCTGAGGTTTTATTAATTATTACACCTGAACCTACATCCATCACAGATGCATATTCGCTTTTGAAGGTTGTAAATCGTAAAAGAGAATTTGTACGGGCAGGTAAATCCATAAAGGTGATTACAAACCGTGTAGATAACGATGAAGAAGGCCGGGAAATATATGAAAAAATCAGTATTGTTGCATCAAAATTTTTGAATATTCATTTGGAATATTTAGGATATATTCCAAATGACAGACGTGTGGCAAGTGCAGTAGTGGAACAAAAACCTATTTCAATTGGTTTGCCCAACAGTGAACCTTCATTAAAAATCAGAGAAATATGTAACCGGCTTTTAGATATTCCCGAGGAATCCAAAAAGATGGGAATTGCAAAAGTGTTGCTGGATTTTATTAAATCAAAGAAAAAGTAAGGGGAAATGTTATGGATGACAGAATTTTGATTGGTAACAAAATAGATTTGGAAGAAATTGAAACAGAATTATCTGTAGGCTCCGACCAAAAACCGAAAATTTACGTGAGTCAGGTTTTAGATGAGGCAGAAGATGGCAATTGTCTTGCTGCCATGCCGATTCATGAAGGAAAAGTTGTACCACTAAATATAAATGAGGAATTTTTTGCGACTTTTTATACAAAAAACGGCCTGCTTCGTTGTAAGCTGGTTATTACTGAACGTTTTAAAAAAGGTTCGCTTTTCCTTATAAAAATTGAGCCATTAACTGAGCTTGAAAAGGTGCAAAGACGTGAGTATTTTAGATTAGAATGTAATCATCCTTTGGAATACAGGGTGCTTGATGAAAAGGAAAAAAGTATGTTGGACGAGGGAATTGAATATGATGCGGATACAATAGCATTGGAATGGGAAAAGGCTAATATGCTTGATTTAAGTGGCGGTGGAATTCGTTTTGTGTCCCCACATAAGGAAAACAAAGATTCCTATATACAAGTACGTTTCCAGATTGAAGAAGGAGAACGTCCACTTATTGTTTATGCTTATGCTGTTATATTGCGTTCGGAACTAAACCAGAATAATATGATGCTTTATTCCAATAGAATAATGTTTTTAAAAATGCCCAAATCCATACGGGAAAAAATTGTTAGATTTATCTTTAACGCACAAAGAAAAAGACGTTTAAAAGAGTTAGGCTTAGAATAAATTTTTATAATGGGTTATTATACACGTATGTGTAGAGATGCTTTGGTATAATAAAGAATATAAATCACTATGAGGTGGATATATGATAGGCAGAAAAAAGGAGAAGCTTGTATTGATTGCCAGTTCTACCGGTGGACCTAAAGCATTACATGAGCTGGTTCCGGTGATTGATAAAAACATAGATGCTCCGGTTGTCATTGTACAGCATATGCCCAAGGGTTTTACTGCATCTTTGGCAGAGAGACTTAATGATGTCAGTGATATTTCTGTTAGTGAAACAAAAGATGGTGAAGTGTTACAAAAGGGTCATGTCTATCTTGCTAAGGGTGGTAATCATTTGTTATTGTTCAAAGACGATCAGGGGATGCTTAGGTTCGAACATACTGATGATGAGCCGGTAAATGGATTGCGGCCTTGTGCCAATATTACTTTTTTAAGTGTAAATGAGATTCCCATTGATTATATTGTATGTGCTGTATTGACAGGCATGGGTGCAGATGGCTGTGCAGCAATCAGAGAGCTTCGTAAGACAAAAAAAATATATACAATTGCACAAAGCAAAGAAACATGTGTTGTTTATGGTATGCCTAGGGCAATTGTTGCAAATGGAATGGCAGATGCTGTTCTGCCGCTTGAGGAGATAGGCAAAGAAATAACTAAGATAACGGGGGTGCGTTAAGGATGGATTTAAGTCAATATCTTGAAATTTTTATTGATGAAACAAAAGAACATTTACAAACATTAAACGATCAGGTACTGGTTTTGGAAGAGGAGCCGGATAACATTGATACTGTCAATGAGATATTCCGTGCAGCACATTCCTTAAAAGGTATGGCAGGTACTATGGGATTTAAACGTATGCAGCGTTTAACACATGATATGGAGAATGTTTTCTCAGAAATTCGTAATGGGAAGATGAATGTTACTCCAAATTTGGTAGATGTCGTATTTAAATGCCTGGATGCGATTGAAGAATATCTTGCATGTATTGTGGAGGCATCTGACGAAGGTGACAATGATAATGAAGATATAATAGAACTGTTAAATGACTGTTTGGCAGAGGCAGGTTCTGCGGAATCTTCTCCGGCACCTTCTCCGGAAAATAAAGCCGTGGCGGCAGTAAAAGAGGAAGAGGTAAAGGAAAACGCAGAAAAAACGGAAAATGATAAGCATAAATATCTAAATATTCAGATTGCGGATTTTGAAAAAAATGCAATTGCAAAAGCAAAGGCTAAAAATTTAAATGTCTTTGGTATAACTATCAATATTGATAAAAATTGTATTTTGAAGTCAACAAGAGCATTTTTGGTATTTAAGGGTTTGGAAAATATTGGTGAGATTATCAAATCTTCTCCTTCTGTGCAGGATATAGAAGATGAAAAGTTTGAATTTGATTTTTCTGTATTGCTTGTTACTGAGAAGAGTCTGGAAGAAGTTAAGAAAACTGCGGGGGGAGTATCAGAAATCCGGGATGTTTATATAGGAGAGTTTGATGTTCCGAGTGATGCATCGGTTATAAGTTCTGTTCAGAACAAGGATGAGAAAAAAGAAGAAAAGAAAGTAGAGAATAAGAAGAAACCCGCAGCTAAAAATGCTGGCAAGCCGGTTGCAAACCGTTCTGTCCGTGTAGATATAGAAAAATTAGATGTTTTAATGAATTTAGTCAGTGAGTTGATTATAGCAAAGAATGGACTTGTATCTGTAAGTAATCAGGAAGACAGTAAAACTTCTATGCAAAGTTTTAATGAGCAGATTGAATATTTAGAGCGCATTACAACAAATCTTCATGAATCTGTAATGAAGGTTAGGATGGTGCCTATTGAGAGCGTTGTAAACCGTTTTCCGCGTATGATTCGTGATTTATCCAAAAAACTTGGAAAAGAAATGGAACTTGTTATGACAGGTGAGGATACAGAACTTGACCGTACTGTCATTGACGAAATAGGTGATCCGCTGATGCATATGCTGCGTAATTCTGCTGATCACGGATTAGAGGCTACAATTGACCGTTTAAAGCTTGGCAAACCACAGGTTGGTACAATTCGGTTAAATGCATATCAGGATGGTAACAATGTCACAATTGAAGTTGAAGATGATGGTTCAGGTATTGATGTTGAAAAAGTAAAAGCTTCTGCTATTAAGAAGGGACACATTACAGAAGAGCAGGCTGAGGTAATGAGTGAAAAAGAAGCCGTTGATTTACTGTTTCGTCCTGCATTTTCTACAGCAGAAAAGATTTCTGATGTATCAGGACGCGGTGTTGGGCTTGATGTTGTAAAAAATAAAATAGAAGGATTAGGCGGTGATGTTGAAGTTTCAACCAGGCTTGGCGAGGGTACAAAGTTTACGGTTCGTCTGCCACTCACACTTGCTATTATTCAGGCATTGATGGTAGAGGTTTGCAATGAGAAATATGCCATTCCGTTAAATTCAATAGTGACGATTGAAGATGTTATGGTTAGTGATATAAAATTTGTACAGCAAAAGGAGGTAATTAATCTTCGTGGCACAGTTATCCCTATTGTGCGTCTCGATGAGATATTGGATTGCCCGCCAAGGGAGGAAGAGTTGGAAAATCTTGTTGTTGTAATTGTTAAGAAAGGGGACAAGCAGACAGGTCTTGTAATTGATAATTTACTGGGTCAACAGGAAATTGTTATTAAACCGCTTGGCAAGTATATCAATATTCACAGGATGATTAGTGGGGCAACAATTTTGGGAGATGGTGAGGTTGCTCTGATTATTGATTCGAATTCATTGGTATAGGAGGAAATGATATATGGATGGAAATACAGCAGTAAATACAGCAGTAAATGAAACAAAGCAGTATATTGTTGTAAAATTGGATAATGAGCAGTTTGGCGTGGATATTGGTTTTATTGATAATATTGTGCGCATGCAGCAGGTGACGAGGGTTCCCAAGGCGCAGTCTTATTTTGAGGGTGTTATTAACTTGAGGGGAGAAATCGTCCCGGTTATGAATTTGCGGTTGAAGTTTGGTTTGGATAACAAGGATTATACAAATACAACCCGTATTATTATTGTCAAGCCTGAAAATAACGCCAAAATTGGTATTTTAGTTGATGAAGTGCGTGAGGTTGTTACTTTGGACGAGGAGAGTATCGAAAAAGCAGTACATGATGATCAGAGTGGTGCTAATCTTATCGGTGTTGGAAAATATAAAGATACCCTAATTTCCTTGTTAAATATTCAGGGTATTATTTCAGAATTAGATAATGTGTAGGTGATAATATGGCGGATAATGAATTGACAAGTGAAAAAATTGATGTTTTAAGGGAACTCGGAAATATTGGTGCAGGTAATGCTACTACGGCATTGTC
>JAIDHZ010000387.1:0-3135 GCA_029052995.1 Lachnospiraceae bacterium
GATTATATTCCATGTATTTGCTGGGGGAGAAATGCAAGATTTGCTGGAAAATTAGAGGTTGGTGAGCATGTGGCAATCTGGGGCAGAATACAAAGCCGTGAATACCAAAAAAAATTGGAAAATGACGAAGTGATCAACCGCGTTGCATATGAGGTTTCCGTTAGTAAAATGGAATGCCTTGAATAAGGATTGCATTTTTTCAATATTTATGCTAGGATATATCGTATTCCTTAACGTTAGGAAAGATGTGTTTTAGCAGGAGTCATATTTCTGGGCATTGGCATAATGGAAAATGATGACGAATAATGAGGTGAAATGATGAAGGATGTGCATATTATTTACGGTGCCGGCTATGGTAAGACGGCAGCAGCTATGGGTTTGGCCGTAAAGGCGGTGGGAGCCGGTCAGTCTGTGACGATTGTGCAGTTTTTAAAAGGTACAGATGCAGATTATAGTGTTTTGAGTCAGTTAGAGGATGTCAATTTTTTTACGTTTGAAAATAGCACAAAGCCCTATGGACAACTGTCCTTTGAAGAACGAGAGGAGCAGCGCGCAAAGGCAAAAAATAGTTTTCATTATGCAAAGAAGGTAATTGATACCGGAAGTTCTGATGTGGTCATTCTTGACGAGGTATTAGGTCTTATGGACTACAACATTTTCTCAGAGGAGGATATTGAGGAACTCTTGAATATCAATAGTGATTCGAAATTGATTTTAACAGGAAGGAACTGTCCTGACAAGTTAAAACGATATGCCTCGTTATTATCAAGAATTGAAGCAAATTAGCAAGATGGACAAGGTAATATTGCTTATGATAAAAGCAATGTATTTCGTTTGCGGATGGGCCGGAATAGATTATCATATTGTAAAAGGTGAGCATAGAAACTGCCTGACTGGTGGTTTTTATGCTTTTTTCATTGAATGCAAGGGCAGTTTCCATTGGCAGAATGAAAAATTTTTGCAGGTAAAACTGATACGAAAGAAGAAATCATCAAGCTTAAGCGGTATGGTGTTAAATACGCTGGTGAAGATAAAGCTTGAAATACATATTAAGCTTGTGGTAAACTAATGTAACGATTTTGTTATAACCGGAATATAGTCGTGTTAATTGGAAACAGTTTCTAAGTTATATGGAGGTATACATATAATGAAAATTTCTACAAGAGGACGTTATGCGATTCGTGTGTTATTGGATTTGTCGGAGCATGCTGCCGGAGAATATATACCGTTAAGTGATATTGCCAAACGGCAGGAGATTTCTGAAAAGTATCTGGAAGCAATCGTATCCATGCTGGTTAAGAATGGCTTTCTGATAGCTCTTAGGGGGAAGGGCGGAGGTTACAAATTGACCAAAAGACCAGAGGAATACAGTATTGGCAGTATATTGAAGATAACAGAGGGTTCCTTTGCACCGGTTGCCTGTCTGGAACAAAAGCCTAATCAGTGTGGACGTGTGGCACACTGCAAAACGCTGAAAATGTGGGAAGGCTTACAGCAGCTTATTGAAGATTACTTTGCTAATATTACAATTCGGGATTTATTAGACAATGGTCCAGAAGCAGATGATTATGTAATCTGATAGGGATTCTTAATGTGAAAATGGCTGGCAATTACTCCATTCTTGTTGATGGGTTGACAGTTTTTGCATATAATGTTATAAATAGATAAATAAGACGGTTTCGTCAATAAGTAGAGGTGCGTGGATTAAGAGTAGCAGTCCGGACAGATAAGGCTGGAGGAGGGATTGTGAAAGGGATTCATGCCGAAGAGAGATATCTCCTTATAGATATTTTATCTGGATGTATAGTTAAGAGCTATATGTCTGTCACCATTATAGCAGGAATTTTTGGATTCAGGTGGAGAACTGGTATGAGGTGGAGTGCTACATAATGAAGAATTCTAGAAAGCTTCGTTGGCACTTGCTGACGGAGCGTTTTGTAATATTAAGTGAAAAAAGGAGAAAAAGTGTATGGCAATTTTTACAGGTTCAGCAGTTGCAATTGTAACCCCGTTTCAGGAGGATGGAGCGGTTGATTATGCTCAGTTGAAGTCTTTAGTAGAGTATCATATCAGTCACAAGACGGACGCCATTGTGATTTGCGGCACAACAGGAGAGGCTTCTACCATGACGGAGGAAGAGCACTTAGAGGTGATTAGAAAATGTGTGGAATATGTCGATAAAAGAATTCCTGTTATTGCAGGAACTGGCTCTAACTGTACACAGACAGCAGTTAAGCTTTCAAAAGAGGCCCAGGAGGCTGGTGCAGATGCATTGTTAGTGGTGACACCGTATTATAACAAGGCAACACAAAATGGTTTGATTAAGCATTATACAATGGTTGCAGATGCAGTAGATGTGCCTATCATTATGTATAATGTTCCGAGCAGAACAGGCTGTAATATTCAGCCTGCAACAGCAGTGGAATTAGCCAGGAATGTAAAGAATATTGTGGCGATTAAAGAAGCCTCCGGTAATATTTCCCAGGTGGTTAAGCTTGCACAGATGGCAGATGGATGTATTGATATTTATTCCGGTAATGATGATCAGGTTGTACCGCTGTTATCTCTTGGCGGAAAAGGTGTTATTTCCGTTACTGCAAATATTATTCCAGAAGACACACATGATATGGTACAAAAATATTTAGATGGAGATGTTGCAGGTTCTCTGGCATTGCAGCTTAAGGCAATTGAGCTTTGTGATGCAATGTTTTGCGAGGTGAATCCGATTCCAGTGAAGAAAGCGGTAGAGCTGGCAGGTCTTTGTAATGGCTATGTGAGGATGCCGATGACGGAGGCAGAGCCGGCAAGCGTGGAAAAAATCAAGAAGGCAATGCAGGATTATGGAATAATATAAATCACGATATGATTGCAAAGCTCTGTTTTGCAGCATTGGGAAGGAGTGCAGAAGATGAAGAGAATGATTATGCATGGCTGCAATGGTCATATGGGACAGGTAATTACTAAGCTGGCAGCTGAGGATGAAGACATTGAGATTGTGGCGGGAATTGACCTTGTAGATAACAGGGAAAATGGATATCCGGTATTTACGGATATTCAGTTATGTAATGTGGATGCGGATGTGATTGTTGATTTTGCGTCAGCAGCTGCAGTAGATGCATTGCTTGACTATAGCAT
>JAIDHZ010000387.1:3145-5128 GCA_029052995.1 Lachnospiraceae bacterium
ATATGTCACTGGGTATCAATACATTGATTAAGCTGTTAAAGGATGCAGCTAAGGTGTTTGGAACTGCCGGGTATGATATAGAAGTAGTAGAGCAGCATCATAGATTAAAAGTAGATGCACCAAGCGGGACAGCACTGGCACTGGCAGATTCCGTTAATGAAGCATTGGGTAATGAATACGAGTACGTTTATGACCGCAGCGAAAGAAGAGAACAAAGACCAGATAAGGAAATAGGTATTTCTGCAGTCAGAGGAGGAACGATTGTAGGAGTGCATGATGTGATTTTTGCAGGAACGGATGAAGTGATTACTTTTAATCATACTGCCTATTCCAAATCCGTGTTTGCAAAGGGTGCGATTGAAGCCGGAAAGTTTCTTGCAGGTAAGGCGGCAGGAATGTACGATATGGCAGATGTAATTGCGGCAAAATAGATAAAATCTCTCTTTTGCAGGGAGAATTGGAGGAACATAATATGGCAACAATTGCTGAGAAAAGTAGAACAAAGGAAATTATCGAGCGCCTGCAGGGATTAATTGAGACTGCATCTCCTGTTCCCTTTGCAGCCGGCAAGGTATCAATTTATAAAGATGAGATTCAGACACTGCTTACAGAATTAGCGTCACAGATGGATATTGAGTTAAAAACTTACCATGAGGTAAATGACCGCAGGGGAAAAATTATCAACGAGGCAAAAAAGGAAGCAGAAAAGATTATTTTCCAGGCAGAGCATTCAGCAAGCCGTATGCGTGTTTCAAAGCGTGCAACAAATGTGGCACCACTTAACTATGATTTATTGGATGAGGAGGAAGTTAAGTCTCTCGGAAATGCAAATGAAATTTATGCAGCTTCATTAATTTATACGGATGAGATGCTGTCAGAGGTTACTGATGTGATTTCAGATGCATATAAAAATATTTGCAGTGATTATGAGATTATGCTTCAGGTACTGGAAGAGAAACTGCAGATGATTAATAGTAATAAAGAGGAATTAATGAATGGTCTTCAGGAGATGGAAAAAGAGGACAGAAGCCAGCAGATTTTAGAGATAGGGCAACTTTTATCCAATGAACTTTATAATGAGCGGATGAAACACAAGGTATCAACGGAAGAGTACGATGATGGCAGCATTCAGTTGGCCCTTGATTTTCAGAAAAAGCAGGAGGAACTGACAAAACAGGCAGAAGAAAAGGCTGCGTGGGCCGAGCAGGAGCTTATTGCTATGCAGGCTGAACGGGACAACCTGCTGGCTGTGATTGAGCAGATGAAGGAAAGAGAGGAAGCAGCAGCGGCTTTGGCTTATGCAGTATCGGCTGAGGATGAAAATGCGAAATATGAAATTGAGTATGTCACGGAAGAGGAATTGGCCGAAGGCGAAGAATATGAGATTGAGTATATCACAGAAGAGGAATTAGCCGAAGGTGAAGAATATGAAATTGAGTATGTCACAGAAGAGGAATTGGCCGAAGGCGAAGAATATGAAATTGAGTATGTTACGGAAGAAGAATCAGCTGAAGATGAGAAATACGAAGATCTTCATGTGGAAGAATCAGATAAAGAGTATGAAATAGGGTATGCCGCAGAAGAAGAAACCGATGAAGGCGAAGAATATAAGATAGAATATGCCGCAGAAGAGGAAAAAAGTGAAGATGAAGAATATAAGATTGGGTATTCTGCGGAAGAGGAATCAGAGGAAGATGAAGAATACGAGGTTAAATATTTAGACGATGATGAAAAAGAATTAGAAGAAGGAGTCAAAAATGATACGGGCTCCGGTTCGTTGCCAGTTGTGCCTCGCTTTAAGAAAGCGGAGAAGGTTGCAAGTGCCCCATCAGGACAGATTGCGAAAATGGCAAAAGCAGTAACCACAGATGAAAGATATAGTGGTTTGATTGAGGGAGCTGCGACAAATAAAGAAAAGGCAGACGCACCTGCGTTTGTTCGAGAGGGGAAAGAGAATAAAACTTCGAATAAAGAAACAAAAGC
>JAIDHZ010000388.1 GCA_029052995.1 Lachnospiraceae bacterium
ATCATATAATTTCTGCATACTTTCCAACACTAATATCCCTACAAGTTCCTCCTTATTTTTAAAATATACATATAAAGTTGCTTTACTATAACCGGATGCCTTTGCGATATCATTCATGGAAGTGTTTTCTATACCCTTTTTCATAAACAACTGTTCTGCAATCATTGAAATATTCTTTCTATGTACACTTTGCAATTCTTTCTTTCTTCTTGCCATACCATACTACCTCTCAATAATTAAACCGGTGGTTCAATTATATAAAAATTTAGTGTCCATGTCAATAATTAAAGCTTTCCGGATTGAATTTTACCTTGTATTCTTTTCCTGTTTATGTTAATCTACAGTCAAGCAAGATTTGTTAAAAAGTATTTTCATTTAATCATAGTATTCGTAGTATTAAAAAGCTCTTGCTTATTTCCCAATATATTACAACAAGCAGGAGCGGAGGCATCGATACTGGTTACGCTGATTTTGAAAGACAATTTAAGAATCTTTCATTTATTTCCATACCCGTTCCTGACGGACAGGAGGTATGTTATGGAAGATACGAAAGAAATATCGGAGATGGCACGGAAATTAGGTATTTCCAATGAGATGGAGCAGTATGATGAACACGCCAAGAATCTGCTGTCGCAGAAAATTATACTGGCACACATATTGATACATACGGTGGAATATTATATTGGAATGCCGCCAGAGGCAGTGGTTTCACTGATTGAAGGAACACCGCAGGTTTCAGAGGTTCCGCTGCTGCCGGGTGAAACAAACATGCCAGACATAATCGGCAGTAATACGGAGGATGCAATTCCCTATGAGGGAAGAGTGACATTTGACATCCGATTTACGGCATGGACACCTGATAAGGGTCAGAGGCTCAAGCTTATTGTTGATATGGAGGCTCAAAAGAACTATTACCCGGGGTATGACATTGTGACAAGGGCTGTGTTCCATACCGCAAGGCTGATATCCTCACAGTACGGAACGGAATTTACAAAGTCCAATTATAAGGATATAAAAAAAGTGTATTCCATTTTTATTTGTATGAATGTACCCAAGTATGCAGAGAATACCATTACGGAATACAGGCTGTCGGAATTTAACAAGGTAGGGCAGTTCCCGCAGGGGAAGGTGTATTATGACATTCCGCATATTATCATAGTGGGGCTTGCAAAAAGCGTTGCGGAGGAAAAGGATGAGTACAGACTGCATCGTTTGTTGGAAACCATGTTTTCAGAAGCTTTGACAATTGATGAGAAGAAGGATATATTGGAGAATGAATACGGAATCGCAATGACGGAAGAGTCGGGAAGGAGGGCAGAAGCCATGTGTAATTTTAGTGAGGCGATATTAGAGAGGGGTTTAGAGAGTGGGGCACTTCGGAAATTGGTTATGCAAGTATGCTGCAAGCTGCGTAAGGGAAAAGAAGCAGCACAGATAGCGGACGAACTGGAAGAGGATATTGAACAGATAAATAACATCTGTGAGGCGGCGAGGCATTTTGCGCCGGACTATGATGAAGAGAAGGTGTGTGAAATTTTAAGTTTTTAAAGAAGCTTTTTTAGCGGCGCTTTATATATTGCATCTATTAACAAAATATGTTAATATCAATTTTAAAGCAGACAATCATTTGCAGGCGGACGTATTGCTGGTTTACAGAATGCAGTATGGCTGAGCCGCCAGTTCAGTTGAATCATTTTTTTAGTATTTCCTGTTTTTAAATCCAAAGTTTTACAAGAATATAAGCAGGGGATCTATTTACCCATTTTGCCTTCTGCAAAAGGAGGAATGTAGATGAGCAACAGAGAATAAAAAAGCGATGTCTTTACGATGTTAGTAGAGATATCAGAGTACGCATTGGATTTTACATATGAATGTATTAGGAAAATAAGATATAGTTGTAAGTATATGTGGCAATTATACATGGTGAAACAAGGAGGAATGCAATGTATTCGATTACGGTAACACAATTGATAGAAAAGCTGAACCTTAAAAACTATACACCGGAGATTTGTACGGATGATATACTGATTACAGATCCGGATATTAACCGTCCCGCAGTGCAGATTTCGGGATTTTATGAGCATTTTGATGCAAACCGGATTCAGATTTGTGGTAATGTAGAACATGCCTATATAAGCAGTATTCATGACAGAGATGAGAGTACCCAGCGTTTCGACAAGCTATTTTCCTATAAGTTTCCATGTTTGGTGTTTTGTCGGGGATTGGAACCGCAGGATTTTGTGTTGGAGGCAGGAAGAAAATATGGTGTTCCGGTACTGACTTCAGATGCAACGACTTCTGCCTTTGTACATGAAACCGTACGCTGGATGCATGTGGAACTTGCATCAAGAATTTCAATTCATGCTGTTTTGGTAGATGTATACGGTGTAGGGGTTATGATTATGGGTGAAAGTGGTATTGGTAAATCAGAGGCTGCACTGGAATTAATAAAAAGAGGACATCGTCTTGTGTCAGATGATGTGGTGGAGATTAAGAAGGTTTCAGATGATACATTGGTTGGAACTGCGCCGAGTACTACAAGACATTTTATTGAGTTGCGCGGAATTGGAATTATAGATGTTAAAGCTTTGTTTGGAGCAGAGTGTGTAAAAATGACTCAGTCCATTGACTTGGTAATTAATTTGGAAGAATGGGATAAGAACAATAATTACGACCGCCTTGGTTTGGAAAATCAATATACGGAGTTTTTGGGGAATAAGGTGGTATCTCACAACATTCCGATTCGTCCGGGACGAAATATTGCCATTATTGCAGAATGTGCTGCGGTAAATCATCGCCAGAAGGAAATGGGATACAATGCAGCAGAGGAGCTGTACAGACGGGTGACAGAAAATATGAATAAGAGCAAATAGTGCATAACTATCATAATAGAGGAGGTAAAAATGAAAAAATACGTATTTGGTGTAGACATTGGAGGAACAACTGTAAAACTGGGATTTTTTACGGCAGAGGGTGAGTTGCTTGATAAATGGGAAATTCCAACCCGCAAAGAAGAGGGCGGTAAATATATTTTGCCGGATATTTCAAAATCTATCGAGGATAAGCTTGCTGAACGGGATGTTGAAAAGTCAGATGTTGCAGGAGTTGGTATTGGAGTGCCGGGACCAGTAAAAGATGATGGAACGGTGCTCAGATGTGTAAATCTTGGATGGGGAGTATTTAATGTTGAGGAAGAGGTTCAGGAATTATTAGGCCTTCCTGCCAAGGTTGGAAATGATGCGAACATGGCATCCTTTGGAGAAATGTGGCAGGGTGGTGGTAAAGGTTATACATCTATTGTTACGGTAACACTTGGGACAGGCGTAGGCGGTGGTATTATCATAAACGGTAAAATGCTGTCAGGAAACAATGGTGCAGGCGGTGAAATCGGACATATCTGTGTAAATGCAGAAGAGACAGAGGTTTGTGGCTGTGGTAAAAAAGGCTGTCTCGAACAGTATGCTTCAGCAACCGGAATCACCAGAATGGCAGAGCGCGTAATGAATAATACAGACAGACCATCAAAGCTTCGTACGGTACAGTATATTTCCGCAAAGGAAATTTTTGATGCGGCAAAAGAAGGAGATGACCTTGCACTTGAACTGGTAGAGGAACATGGAAGAATTCTTGGAAAAGCATTGGCCACTATTGCCTGTGTCTGTGACCCGGAAGCCTTTGTAATTGGTGGTGGTGTTTCCAAGGCAGGAGACATTCTTCTTGAGACAACAGAAAAGTATTATCAGGAGTATGTGTTCCACGCATGCAAGAATACAAAGTTCGTTCTTGCTACACTTGGTAATGATGCAGGAATTTATGGATGTGCAGAGGCTATTTTAACTAAGTAGAATAAAATAATTAATGAAAAGTGCATAAGATGCTGTATTACAAATTAGATGTTGACAGCGATCTGAGTGACAAAAGGAAAATATTGTAAGCTTTATTGAGAAAATTAGTAAAAAAGACGAATGGGGAGAATTTCTCCCCATTTTTTTCGTTATGTTTAATATTGATTTTATGAAAGCGTATAGGGTATACTTATGAAATAGAATGTATGGTGAGTTAGGGAAGATGAGTGAGAATCTAATAGATGGATTAAGTCGTATTGTTGGAAAAGAAAATATTAAGCTTGATGAACCGATGGCTAAGCATACTACGTTTAAGATTGGCGGACCGGCGCAGGTTTTTGTGACACCGATGAATACAGAAGAGATTCGGCAGGTGGTTTTACTATGTAAGGCAGAAAAGGTTCCTTTTTTTGTGCTTGGAAAAGGCAGCAACCTGCTTGTCAGTGATGAGGGTATGGAGGGAGTTGTAATACAGCTGTATGATCAGTTTGCGGATTGTCAGGTTTTGGGTAATCAGCTTTATGCAAACGCAGGTGTTATGCTGTCAAAGCTTGGCCGTATAGCTTATGAGAACAGCCTTACTGGATTTGAGTTTGCATCGGGAATACCGGGAACACTGGGTGGAGCAGTAATGATGAATGCCGGTGCCTATGGTGGTGAGATGAAGGATATAATAACATTTGTTGATTTGATGGATGATGAGGGTAATATATGTACAAAGAGCTGTGAAGAGATGGATTTTTCCTATAGGCACAGTATTGTTGAAGAGCACAGCTATATTGTACTTGGTGCTTTGATTCACTTAAGGCAGGGTGAGAAAAATGAGATACAACAGAAGATGAAAGAACTTGCAGCGGCTAGAAAGTTAAAACAGCCATTGGAGTTTCCAAGTGCAGGTTCTACATTTAAACGTCCTGAAGGTTATTTTGCCGGGAAGCTCATTATGGATGCAGGTCTAAGGGGCTATCAGGTTGGAGGTGCCCAGATTTCCGAGAAGCATTGTGGTTTTGTAATAAATAAGGGAAATGCTACAGCGTCAGATGTGCTTAAGCTGGTGGATGATGTTAGGAAAAAAGTATATGATACCTTTCAGGTTGAATTAGAGCCGGAGGTACGTTTGGTGGGAAGAAAGCAATGAGATTTGTGATTGTGACGGGCATGAGTGGTGCCGGAAAAAGTACAGCATTAAATACATTAGAAGACAGGGGCTATTTTTGTGTAGATAATCTGCCAATTCAATTGATTAAGCGTTTTGCTGAGATTGCTTATGGCGAGGATACTGATATTAATAATGTGGCAATTGGTGTGGATATCCGAAGTGGTGTCTATCTTGAACAGCTTTCAGAATGTCTGCGGACTCTAAAGGAATCGCAGTTTCACTATGAAATTTTGTTTTTGGATTCCAATGATGATGTGCTGATTAGGCGTTATAAAGAGACTAGAAGAAATCACCCATTGGCGAGAAATGGACGGATTGAGGATGGTATAAAAGAAGAGCGAAGCCGTATTGCATTTCTTAGAAAAGAGGCTGAGTATATTATTGATACCACCAGCCTTCTCACTAGAGAGTTGAAAGCAGAACTGGATAAAATCTTTATAGAAAATGCAAAATATAATAATTTCATAATTTCCGTTGTATCTTTTGGATTCAAATATGGTATTCCAAAGGATGCAGATATGGTATTTGATGTGCGTTTTTTGCCAAATCCATATTATGATTTGGAACTTAGGAAGTTAACAGGCAATGATGGGGCAATTCGGGATTTTGTTATGCAGTATGATGAAGCAAAAGAATTCTTGAATAAGATTGTGGATTTATTGGAATTTCTCATACCCAATTATATAAAAGAAGGCAAGAATGGGCTTGTGATAGGAATTGGATGTACCGGTGGGAAACATCGGTCTGTAACATTGGCGAATGGCATATTCAGTGAAGTACAGACAATGCCATATAGTGTAAGGATTGAACATCGTGATATAGAGAAGGACAAAACTAGAAAGGGTTAGGAAAATGTCGTTTTCCATGAAGGTAAAGGAAGAGGTTGGACGTCATGGTAATCTGGCAAGACATTGCATGATTGCAGAGTTTTTGGCACTTATGCTAGCCACTGGAGAGATAGAGTTACAGGACGGACATGCCGGACTGGTTTTAAGGCCTGAAAATGATTTAGTTACAAATAAAATCATTTGGTTGTCAGATATGCTTTTTGACAGGGAAATTGAATGGGACAGGCAGGAAAGATGTATTGAGCTTAAACACCATGGCATGGTGGAGCGTGTGCTTAACACGATAAAGCTTTCTGATTATGTAGATTATATTGAAGATGATTGGTTAGAAGATGAGGAATTAGAAGGTATTGAGGACAGCATTACCTATGTAACTTCCCGGGGGGTTTCTCTTCAGAACTGTGTTTTCCCGAAACGGGTGATTCAGAAGGATTGCTGTAAAAAAGCATTTATAAGTGGATTGTTTTTGGCAACAGGCTCTGTGAATGATCCTAATAAAGCATATCATTTCGAGATTGTATTAAAAAATCGGGATATAGCAGAACAAGTAAGAAATGTTATTAATTATTTTCAGTTAGATGCAAAGATTGCAAAACGTAAAAAATATTACATAGTATATTTGAAGGAAGGTTCCATGATTGTGGATATCCTGAATGTTATGGAAGCTCATGTCAGTCTGATGGATATGGAGAATGTAAGAATAATAAAGGATATGCGCAATGATATTAACAGGCGTGTGAATTGCGAAACAGCCAATATAAAGAAAACCGTTAATGCGGCACGAAGGCAGATTGAAGATATAGAATATATTGAGCGCACAAAAGGTTTGAAAATTTTAAATGCTCCTTTAAGGCAATTAGCAGAACTCAGGCTTGAGGAACAAGATGCAAATTTAAAAGAACTTGGGGAAATGTTAAATCCATCGGTATCAAAATCAGGTGTGAATCATAGATTAAGAAAGATAAGCAGTATAGCGAATGCTTTGAGAGAAGATAATCAGATTTAAGGAGGAAGAAAAATGATTAGCAAAACAATAAAAATCAATTTATCAGAGGATGCAGAGGCAAGACCTGTAGCGGTACTTGTTCAAAAGGCAAGTCAGTTTGAAAGTAAGGTATTGATTGAGGCTGATGACAAAAAAATTAATGCGAAAAGTATTATGGGCATGATGAGCTTAGGATTAAAGCAGGGAGCAGAGGTTGTTGTATCTGCAGATGGCGCAGACGAAACCCAGGCTGTAGAGGAGCTGACAGATTATCTTCAAAATGCGCAGTAAGCAGAGATTTACATGTTTCACTGCTTGCCCTTTCGATTATACTGTGATAAAATTAATATAGATATGGTTTCATTTGCCATTTGATAAAATTAATCAATATATTATTAAGAGTATAAGAAGTAGGTGAGGGGTTATGGGGCGTTTTTCCAGTTTTTTAGATAAAATTCCGTTTGTAAAAAAGTCGGCTGTGAAAGAGACAAAAAGTACTAACAATGTGGAAAAGCAGTATCTTAAAGCAATGGAATTGATTGACCATGGAATCTCGGCAGAAGCAATTAAAGCATTGAACCAGATTGCGGAGATTGGTGTTATGGAAGATCAGTATAAGCAGTATGGTTGTGAAGCGTTTAAAATATTAGGCGAGGTTTACGAGACAGGTAAATATAAGCAGATTAAAGCGAATGTAGATATAGAACAGGCCATTCATTACTATGAACGTTATATTAAGCTTGTAGATGATGGCGATATGTTATACAAATTAGGACTTCTGATGTTAGACGTTCAGAATTTTTCTAAAGCGATAACATATTTGGAAGAGGCGGCAACATATAATGTGCGGCAGGCATTTATGAGACTTGGAGATATCTATGAAACAGGATTAACCAGAATTGATGAGAATGGAAACAAGAGTGATTTTGTTATTCCTGTTGATATGGATAAGGCGAAGTTATGGTATCAGAAACTTGCGGACAAGGGTGATGACAAGGCAAAAGCTGAGCTTGAACGAATTGAGTATAATGAAACCCATGCAGATAGTATTGAATTTGAAGAAAAAGATAAGATTTATACTAAGATTTCAGAACGCCGCAAGGCAAAAGGCATAGAGTTTCGTTATAAGGCACAGGGAGCTTCCAAATTACAGTATGAGTATACTTATGTACATGATCAGGTAGAAGGTTATATTCACAAATTACCAAAAGACTGGGTTAAAAATACTGATGTAGATACAGATGAGGAATACTATGCCCCAACCCATACATATAAGGATTTTGCAATATATGTAGATTATACAACTGTTCCAAAAGATTCAGAACGTAAAATTGATGATTATTTGTACTATCAAAATGATGCATACGATTGTGATTTGAAAATCACACCATATATTACAGAGTATGCAAACGGTTTGTCTGCACGTTTTTATCATAAAGAATTTGATAAGGGAATTGTTACCTTTGTATTTAAGCAGAAAAACCGTTGGGCATGTTTAAGATTTGTATGCTCTGCCATGGATATTATGGAACAGTACAATGAGATTATTTTTGAGGTGGCTAATTCTTTTGCATTTGTTATTCCTACGTTATTGAGCGATAAGAGTGCAAATCGTACAGAAATTCAGTATTATAATGAGGCGCTTTATTATTATAATATGGAGGATTATAATAAGGCCATGAAGTGTGCATCTGTTGCGATACAGCATGGCAGCAGCAAAGCTAGTTATCTGCTGATAGAGCTTTATTATGATGAGGATAGTCCTTACCATGATATAAATAAAACTTTAAGCTATGCAAAGCAGCTGTTTGAGGCAAATAAGGATTCGGATTTGGCATTCTTGATGGGTACAATTTATGATCAGCAGCTTAAAAAATATGCAGATGCTAAAGCCTGGTATGAGAATGCTGACCGTTTGGGACATAAGCGCGTGCCGTTTTATCTGGGGCGTTTTTATTACTATGGTCTATTAGATGGTAAGCGTGATGGCGAAAAAGCCTTGGAATATTTAAAGAAAGCATTGGGAAATGGTATTTTAGAGGCAGAGCCTTATATCAGAGATATTGAGGCTTTGGGAGAACCCAAACAGCTGCAGTCTGTTATTGAGTCATGGGAACGTGAAGTGAATGACGGCAATGCAGACACAGCATTTAAGGTTGCAATGCACAAAAAGGATCAGGTATTTTATCTTGCCGGAGATTCAGAAATTAAACAGTCATTTATGACTGCCATTGATTTGGGAAGCGTTCAGGCGGCTTATGAATATGGTGTTTGTTGTCAGACGAAGGAAAAAGAAGAGGGCTATAATGGTCCTATTGAGAGTTTGGATTATTTCTATAAAGCGTATGAGGCAGGATATGAAGACTTCAGTAAAGAATATTTATATCAGGTTATTGAGCATAAGATTAAGCAGGGTACGGACAACACAGAAAAGCTTAGGCTTTACTATGATGTGGCTAAGAAAGGTTCTTATCAGGCAGTGCAGCAGCTGCTTAAATTAGTTCCCACTTTAGATGATGAAATGCTTGACTTATATAATGGGTTAAAGGAGATAGTAAAGCAGGGGGATGCAGATGCCCTTACTTCCATGTATTTTATTGAAGAGAAGTTTAAGGAGCTGCTGAATCCGGTTCAGAGAGATTCTAATAAAGTCATTCAGAACAAATTCTTTCGTCTGCAGGTTCCAAAAAGCTGCACAGCTGTAATCAATGATGAAGGTGGAACTATTAGGTTTGCTGATTCTGTGGTAGATTTTGCTGTAGCTGAGATGCCGGTTAGGGTTGATTCTGTTGAGGAGTATAATAAAGTATTTAATTTGATTTACAGTGAATATGCTGATGAAGAAAATTCTGAGATTTTAGTTGCGAATTCTAGAATGGTGGGCTCTGGAATGATTACACGTAAAGCAGGAAATAACCGTTATAGCATTTTGCTGATTAGCACGAAGAACCAGTATTTGTTCAAATTAAGTTCCATTGACCGAAGAGAGCTTATGAGATTTAAAGAGCAGGTGTTAGAGATTGCTTTGACATTGGTTGAGTCTGGTGAGATTTATGTGGCTACAGGAGAACGGGCTGGCAGAAATATTGGTTTAACATTGTTGATATCTGGAAACAATGATAGTGGTATGTTGTCGATTAACAAAGACGAAGATGAAGATGGATTTTTATTTGTATAAAGCATAAGAATAATCAGGGTTGCCGCATTGTATAAAGACATTTCTTTAAGATAGTGCGGTAACCTTATTTACTTTTAAAGGTTTAAATGGTATATTAGAATTGGATTGGCTTTTTGTGATTGGATTATTTAAGTTTAATGCAAAAAAGAGGAGGGGTAACATGTATCGTATTATAATGAATGATTTAATGGAATGGTATGAGAGAGGACAGGATAAGGTGTTGCTGCTAAAGGGGGCGAAGGGAGTTGGAAAAACATGGACAATGATTGATTTTGGGCAGGGATTTTATAAAAAATTGTTTTATGTGAATTTTGAAAAGGATGAGGAAGCAGCCGTTTTGTTTCGTCAGGGAAGCCGGATTAGAGCAGAGAAATTAATTGCTGCACTTGCAATGTATTGTGAGCAAAGCTACAAAGATGGTCAGACTATTTTTGTTTTTGACGAAATAGATCTTTGTCCAAAAGCCATTGAGGCAGTTATGAGTCTAAAGCAGCAAAAGCCGGAACTTCCTATTTGTATGATTGCGTCCACGGTGGGAAATATTTATCACGAGGCTGAGTTTCAAAAAGAGTTTTATCAGCTTACATTATATCCTATGACATTTGAAGAGTTCCTGACAGCAAATAAAGCACAGAGCTTGTGCAGAACCATTGAGCAGCAGAAAATGGAACCGGTTGACGAAGAAGTGATTGATCAGATAACGGAGTATCTAAAAGCTTTTTATATTACTGGTGGAATGCCTATTGTTGTACTTGATTATATTAAATATCATGATTTTAACAGGGTTGATGCTATTTTGAAGGCATTGCTTGTAAGATGTGAAGAGCACATTGACAGATATGTACCAAGTGCAATGGCTGTAAAAGTGGATAGGATTTGGAAAAGTATTCCAGAGCAGATGGAAAAAGATAATCGCAAATTTATGTATCAGTATGTAGATGCAAAAGCCCGGGCCAGGGAATACGAAAAATCGGTGAATTGGCTTGTGGATACAGGGCTTGTACGCAAAGTAAATCGTGTTATAGATGGCCTTTCACCTTTGGAGATGCAGGTGGATGAGAAATCCTTTGAACTTTATCATTTAGATCACGGACTGCTTAGGATTATGTGTGGTGTTAGTAATAAACAGGTTAAAAACGATTTAGAAGAATTAGAGGATTTGAATGGTGCTCTGTTGGAACAGTTTGTTTTGTCAGAGCTTACTATGAATAAAACAGTGAACAAGTTGTATTTTTGGATTTCCGGTGCTACAGCAAGAGTGGATTTTGTGTTTGAAGATGATGGCGAGGTTGTACCTGTGGACGTGCAGTCAAGAATTCGCAGAAAAGCACAAAGTATAAAAGTATTTCACGGAAAATATAATAATCGTATGGCAATTAGAATATCACTTGATAAACTAAATTTCAGCAAAGGAATACTGAATATTCCGCTGTATGGATTGTGGAATTTTTAAGTTGTTTTGAAAGCCTGGGATTAAGTGTGAAAAGCTACTTTCTGAAAGGAGAACAGAGAGGATAATATGTATGAAAGCATGGAATCACTTTAAAACTATTAATCGTCATAAATGGCTTGTTATGAAGGCATGTTTTAAGCTTGGCTTGTATAAGCAGGGCTTATTGCATGACCTGTCAAAATACAGTCCTACAGAATTTATGGTAGGTGTCAGGTACTATCAGGGAACAAGAAGTCCTAATAATGCTGAACGGGAAGACAAAGGGTATACAACAGCATGGCTTCACCATAAAGGAAGAAATAAGCATCATTTGGAATATTGGCTGGATTATGATTTGGAAAATGGAGGAATTACCGGTATGAAAATGCCTGTAAAATATGTTGTTGAGATGTTTTGTGACAGGATTAGTGCCAGCAAGAACTATAATCGTGATAGTTATACAGAACAGATGCCGTTAGAATATTACAATAAGGGAAAATCAAAGTATTTATTACATCCGGAAACTGCAAAATTGTTGGAAGAAATGCTTACATTGCTGGCAAATAAAGGAGAGGAAGAAACATTCCAATATATAAAATCAGTGATACTGACTAACGAGGTCCGCAGGGAGAGGGTGTAATAACTACTTGTTTAGTTAAAGAGGAGAAATAACTATGCTTTTTACGCATTTACATGTACACACGGAATATAGTTTGTTAGATGGAGCTTCAAAGATTAAGGAACTCATACATCACACAAAGGAGCTGGGAATGGACAGCATTGCTATTACAGACCATGGTGTTATGTATGGAGTGATTGATTTTTATAAGGCTGCAAAAGCAGAAGGAATTAAACCGATTATTGGCTGTGAGGTTTATGTATCGCCAGGTTCACGATTTGACCGCGAGGTCTCTAAAGGTGAGGAGCGATATTACCATTTGGTATTACTGGCAGAGAATGATGTGGGTTATCGTAATCTTACAAAAATTGTATCCCGGGGATTTACAGAAGGGTATTATTATAAGCCTCGTGTTGACAGGGAGATTTTAAAGGAATATCACGAAGGTGTTATTGCACTTTCAGCATGCCTGGCAGGTGAAGTGGCTACTAAGATACGGCAGGGATTTTATGAAGAGGCGAAGAAATCTGCTTTAGAGCATTTGGAGATTTTTGGAGAGGATAATTATTTTCTTGAACTGCAGGATCATGGATTGGAAGCTCAGCAGATTGTAAATCAGGGATTGCTGCGTATGTCTAAGGAAACAGGCATTCCTCTTGTTGCAACCAATGATATTCATTATGTAAGGGAAAATGACGCAGAAGCACATGATATTTTGCTCTGCATTCAGACAGGAAAAAAAGTATCAGATGAAAACCGTATGCGTTACGATGGGGGGCAGTATTACCTGAAATCTCCTAAGGAGATGGAAGCACTGTTTCCATATGCAAAGGAAGCGTTGGAGAATACCGTAAGGATTGCAGAGCGCTGTAATGTAGAAATTGTATTTGGAGAGCAGAAGGTGCCGAAATTTGATGTTCCGGGAGACTTTACTTCTTATACATATCTACAGCATCTGTGTGAGGAAGGATTATATAAAAGATATAATCCGGTAACTGAGGAGCTTAAGCAGCGTTTAGAATATGAATTGTATACAATTGAGAAAATGGGATATGTAGATTATTTCCTAATTGTCTGGGACTTTATTAAATATGCGAAGGATAATGGGATTGCAGTTGGACCGGGACGAGGGTCAGCTGCGGGATCTATTGTAAGTTATTGTCTGGGAATCACAAATATTGACCCAATTCGATATAATTTGTTGTTTGAGCGTTTTCTGAACCCGGAACGTGTATCTATGCCTGATATTGATGTGGATTTTTGTTATGAAAGAAGACAAGAGGTTATAGACTATGTTGTTCGTAAGTATGGTAAAGAAAAAGTGACACAGATTGTAACCTTTGGAACAATGGCGGCCCGAATGGTGATTCGTGATGTAGGTCGCGCACTGGACATGCCATATGCATTAACTGATCGTGTGGCGAAAATGATTCCTATGGGAACAAATGGCCACAATATAACCATTGAAGAAGCTCTGAATATCTCGACAGATCTGAAAAAATCCTATCTGGAAGAAGAGGACGTGCATTACTTAATTGATATGTCAAAGAAGTTAGAGGGGCTTCCACGGCATGTATCAATGCATGCTGCAGGTG
>JAIDHZ010000389.1 GCA_029052995.1 Lachnospiraceae bacterium
ATGGCAAAACGGCTCCCAAAGATTGGAGTATTTGCTGCGCTGGCTATGGCGGTTAGTTATATAGAGGTATTGATTCCGTTTAATTTTGGAATTCCCGGTGTGAAGCTTGGGATTGCAAATATTGTAGTAGTGACCGGACTCTGTATTATGAAGGTTCAGGAGGTTTGGATTATTTCCCTGATTCGTATTTTATTGATGGGTCTGCTATTTGGTAATGGTGTTTCACTGATTTACAGCTTATCAGGAGGAATATTAAGCCTTACTGTGATGGTGCTTTTAAAAAAGACAAATAAATTTTCAGTGATAGGTGTCAGTATTGCCGGAGGAGTGTTCCACAATTTAGGACAGATTCTGGCAGTGGCATTGATAATGGGAAGCAGCAGGATTTTTTATTATTTTGCAGTACTTTTAGTGGCAGGTGTTGTGACCGGGATGCTGATTGGAATTTTATCAGGGAAAATAGTGGATGCCATGAAAAAAGCAGAAGCCCATCAAGTATAGCAAATTATAAGAATTTATTGCTGTAAATTTTAAAGCAAAATATTGATATAAAAAGGTTGATTTTTTTTCATCCGAGATTATAATTAAATAAAAAGCAGGAGTGCCGCCAATGTTTATTTTTGGGAGGTTGATATGGCAGAAACAGTATTTGAAGATTATATTCCAAATCTAATTGATTCGATGCTTTTGAATTTGAAAGTGTCGGACAGCAATTTTTTATTACTTAAGCATTATAATACATTTGATCTTTCGGAAGAGGATATTGCTGCTTTGGCAAAGACGAGAGATAAGGTGAAATTTTTATATCATTCTTTTGATTCAGGGAGCATATTAAGTGCTTATGAGCCTTTTCTTGAATGGATAAAGCAGCTTTATTTTGAATTTTCCGAGGATTCGATTGATGACTTTTTGGAACAGAATGGGGTATATCTGCTTCATCGTCCTATTTTCAAATCTTACTTTGAAAAAGGATTTTGTGAGAGAAAAGAAGAACTGTTAGTAAATGAGATTCAACAGGAACAGCGATATTTTATTGAAGAGATTGCCAATATGCTTTGCTACTTTTCAGAAAAGAAACCAATGATGTTTGTATTAAATAAGCTGCATGCAGCAGGCAGTTCTACAATCAGGCTAATTGGGAAACTTTTGTCCGGTGGCTACACACGGAATATGGCAGTGTTTGTTACCTATAATGAATTGGTACCGGAAACAAAGTACATAAAAGAGCCGTGGAGAGAATTGTTGTCAAAGTTTGATGCGCATGACTGTATCATAGATTGGACGTTAAATTCAACAACGCTTGGAACGGAGATGAATACAGTATTCAAGTTTGATAACCAAAAACTTTCAGAATATTATGTGGAGTTAAATAACATGTACAACATGCTGGCACTGGATCAGGCAGATTACTATCTTGATATCTTTTATCATAAGTCTGAGGTGGAAAATGTCTATATTGTTCCGAAGTACAAGTTGATGTTTTTGGAGCTGTATGCAAAGACTGCCATGTGTCAGGATAAGACATCGGATGCGCTGCTTTACTGCGAGGGAATGCGGAGTCTTATTGAAGAAAACTACAGCATTGATTTGAAGTACCGGTACTATTATCTTGCAGCCCAGATTCATATGTACAGCTTTCAGCAGAATATGGCAAAACAGTTTCTGGAAAAATGTGAGGAGATCTGTAAAAAGATGGACAATCCCTTTTTACAGTTCAGGGTTGAACTTTTGCGCCATATGATTTCTTTTCAGGGATGGTGTGATATATGGATACTGGTGGATGATAAGATGGTGGGGGATGAGCTGATTGAGCGGGCAGAGATATATGGGTATCTCAACCACATTGCCCATATTTACATATATTCCTTTGATAATAATAAAATTAAATATAGAGATGTCAACAAGATAGAAGAGAAGCTTCCTAACTTTAACATGGGGATAGAGATTGCCACACATCTTGGCAATACACAGCTTCTTATAGAAGCTTATAAAAAAAATGTTATGATAGCGTCCATAAATGGTCATTATGATGTTGCAAACTACTTTTACGGCAAATCTTATGAAATCGTCACGAAGAACAATGATTTATTTGAAGAGGCAGGCATTTATAACGGCATGGGGTATAACTGCTGTACAATGGAGCAATACACCAAGGCAAATGAATATTTTAACAAGGCTCTTTTAATTTATGCGAAGCTTGATGATATAGAATTTATTAATGAGACTATATATAATATGGCTGTAAATGCGGTACTGGCAGGGGATTATGCATTGGCAGACTCGTATTTTGGAATATGCTTGAAGATTGTTAAGATTATGAAATCTAACAGTGTCAGGGTATGTAATATTTCCAAGGTATACGGATTAAAAGCATACTGTTGTTATATGATGGGAGTGTTATATAACTGCAAGCTTAATATACAATATATGGAACAGTTTCTGGGGCATATAATTGAGTTGAACGATAAGGATGTATACGAATCCCATCTTTGGGATGATGATTTGTTCCTGTTTCATTTCGTCGGCGGACTTTTGGCGGAGCATGAAAATAAGCTGGAGGAAGCTTATGAAAAGATGCGGAAGGCAGAAAAATATATGGATCGTTCAACGGGAAGTGAGTTCTTAAACAGGACGCCGTATTCCATAGGATTTGCGAGGGTATGCAGGAAACTGGGATATGATGAGCAGGCACAGGAGATTCTTGAAAAATGCATAAAATTTTGTGAGGAGAAGGGATATATATATAAAAAGAACCTTGTGAAGGCAGAGATGGAGGGCAGGGAATATACAGGCATGAAATGGAATTTATCCATTAAGGAAATTTCCATTGATGAGCTTATTGGGATGGCAGTAAGAAAAGGGATGTCAAAGGATTATGATGAGCAGAAAGAGGAGATTGATTTCCTGAGTATCTGGCAGAAGTTCATTAATACCACAGAGCCATCTATTGACAGAATGATTCAAAGTGCCATAACTACACTTAAGAATAATTATAGTTTTGATGAATTGACATTCATAAGGATGGAGGGGGGCTGTCCGGTAATCCGGTACAATGATTCTTCTTATGATATTGAGGAGGAAAGAGTTAATTATCTTGTACAGTATTTTACCAAAAACAGGAGTGAGTTTTCGATAACAAGACTTGATAAAGGTTATGCGGAGCACAAGGATATGATTACCCATGTTTTTGGATTTAATTCCATAAATTCATTGATTTGCGCACCAATTTTTGTTAATGAACAATTAAGCGGTTTGTTTATTTCCACTGTGCTGATTGGTACTGACTGGAATTATAAGACAAAGAGATATGAATTCGACGATAATGATTTGTCTATTCTTATGATGCTTTACAGGCAGCTTTTAGATGCTATAGAAAGGATGGAAGCTAGAAACAAGATTGAGAGCATAAATAACGAGCTTCAGTTTGTAAATGGAAGATTAAGGGAATTGGCCGTTAAAGACACTCTGACAGGTCTTTATAACAGAGAAGGATTTCTTGAAGAATTGGAAATAGAAATTGAACGTACCCGGCATAATAAGAAGGGAGTTGAATTATCTCTTTTATATGCAGATTTGGACAACTTCAAATATTACAATGATACATTTGGACATGATATCGGAGATTTGATATTAAAAGAGTTTTCGGCGTTAATTAGCGGCATCTGCGGCTCTGGAGGGTTTGCCGTAAGGTATGGTGGAGACGAATTTATTCTTGTACTGTTTACAAATGACAGACAGAAGGTAGAACAGGCAGCAAAGGATATCTATAGTACATTAGATGAACAGGCAGGATTTACAGGGCAGATTTCTGCTAAACTTGGTAAGCAGGTTGATATTCCTGCGGAAAAGCAGGTTTCCTGTTCAATTGGAATTTCCCAAACTATTATTTCTTTAGATGATGTTATAAAAGAAAAATTGGAAAGCGCACTAAAGTGCGCAGATGAGATGATGTATCTCGTAAAGAAAACGACTAAACACCGGTATGTATTTTTTGAAAATGAAAAATAGGCAGACATAATCTGAGGAGAAAGAAATCGGGAGGATTATATTTATGAAAATTTTGGTGACAGGTGGAGCCGGATATATTGGCAGTCATACATGTGTAGAGCTTTTGGAAAAGGGGTATGAAGTTGTCATTATTGACAATCTTTACAATGCAAGTGAAAAGGCGGTTGACCGAATCAAAGATATTGCCGGAAAAGACCTTGTGTTTTACAATGCAGATATAAGAGACTATGAGAAAATGAACAGTATTTTTTCTAAAGAGAAGCCCGATACGGTGATTCATTTTGCCGGGCTTAAGGCTGTGGGGGAATCCGTTGCTAAGCCGCTCGAGTACTATGAAAACAACATTGCGGGAACCTTGAATCTGTGTAAAGCAATGCGTGAAAATTGCTGTAAGAATATTATTTTTTCATCTTCTGCAACGGTATACGGTGACCCTGCATTTATTCCGATAACAGAGGAATGCCCCAAGGGAGTGTGTACGAATCCCTATGGCTGGACAAAGCATATGTTAGAGCAGATTTTAACAGACCTTCATACTGCGGATGAGGAGTGGAATGTGATTTTACTCCGTTATTTTAATCCAATCGGTGCACATAAAAGCGGTATGATAGGGGAAGACCCTAAGGGAATACCCAATAATCTTCTGCCCTATGTCGCCCAGGTTGCTATTGGAAAGCTTCCCTTTGTCGGTGTATTTGGCAATGATTACGACACTCCGGATGGAACGGGGGTACGGGATTATATCCATGTTGTGGACCTGGCAAAGGGTCATGTAAAGGCAATTGATAAGATAAAGGAAAATCCCGGTGTAAAGGTATACAACCTTGGAACGGGAAAGGGCTACAGTGTATTAGATGTAATCAAGGCATTTAGCAAAGCCTGCGGAAAGGAATTACCCTATGAGATTAAGGCAAGGCGGCCCGGGGATATTGCCACCTGCTATGCGGATGCCACTTTGGCAAAGAAGGAGCTTAACTGGGAGGCAGAGTACGGCCTTGAGGAAATGTGTGAGGATTCCTGGAGGTGGCAATCCATGAATCCAGATGGGTACAGGTAAAATAAGTGTGTGTTATACCTATGAAAAAATAAGGGAATATATGATGGATTTAGAATAGTTAAAAGAGAAAGTGGCTGGATTAGCTTAGTGCATTATGAATGCAGAAAGCAAATCCAGTGTTTTTTATTCCGATAACCTCTGAAATAGATTGACAAAATAATACAAGTAAGATAACATTAAAATAATGAAAAAATATGTTTATATATTTGTTATGTTATTATATGGAGGGATTCCATAATAACAGCTATATACAAAAGAAGAAATTCAGGCATTTTAAAATAGATAAAGATAGTTTTGAACAGCCAATGGTGAAAGGAGACAGTAATAATATGAGCAGATATACAAAACAGGATATTATGCGGCTCGTGGAGGAAGAGGATATCGAATTTATCCGGCTGCAGTTTACAGATATGTTTGGCACATTAAAAAATGTGGCTATTACAGCCAGTCAGTTGGAAAAGGCATTGGATAATAAATGTATGTTTGATGGTTCTTCAATTGAAGGCTTCGTTCGGATTGATGAATCCGATATGTATTTGTATCCGGATCTGAATACCTTTGAGATTTTTCCGTGGAGACCACAGCACGGTAAGGTTGCCCGTATGATTTGTGATGTATATCGTCCTAACGGTACGCCCTTTGAAGGGGATCCGAGATATATATTAAAGCAGGTTTTGAAGGAAACTGCGGATATGGGATATACCTTTAATGTGGGTCCGGAGTGTGAATTTTTCCTGTTCCATACGGACGATGAGGGCAGACCCACTACTATAACCCATGAAAAGGCCGGGTATTTTGATATTTCGCCACTTGATTTAGGTGAAAATGCAAGACGAGATATTATTTTGAATCTGGAGGAAATGGGGTTTGAGATTGAGGCGTCTCATCATGAAGTTGCACCGGCACAGCATGAGATTGATTTTAAGTATGCCAATGCGTTAAAGGCTGCAGACAATATGATGACATTTAAATTAGTTGTTAAGACAATTGCCAAAAGGCATGGCTTGTTTGCAAGCTTTATGCCGAAGCCTGTATACGGTGTCTGTGGTTCTGGTTTGCATGTGAATATGTCACTGGCTAAAGACGGTGTTAATATTTTTAATGACCATAGCGCATCAAATGGCGTGAGTAAGGAAGCGTGCCAGTTTATTGCCGGAATTATGGATCATGCAAAGGGTATGACACTGATTGCTAATCCAATTGTAAATTCCTATAAGAGATTATTGTCGGGATATGAAGCACCTATTTATATTACATGGTCAGAGAAAAACAGAAGCCCGATGATTAGGATTCCTTCTGCAAGAGGTACAAATATGAGGATTGAACTCCGTTCTCCGGATCCGGCATCTAACCCCTATCTGTTGCTGGCATGCTGCCTGGCAGCCGGTTTGGATGGAATTAAGCGGGGGCTTAAGCTGCCGCCGGAGGTTCCCGGGAATATTTATAAGCTGAGTAAAGAAGAGATTGAGGCACAGGGAATAGAGGCAATTCCTTCCAATTTAAGCAAGGCATGCCATTATTTTGAGGATGATGAGTTTATGAAGAATGTGCTGGGGGAACATGTACACCGTAAATTTTTAAAGGCAAAGAGAGACGAATGGGATCGTTTTAAAGCACAGGTTACCGCGTGGGAGCTTGAAGAGTATCTATATAAAATTTAGTATTTTTGGCAGTTTATGATTCGGGTAAGGGACAAGGAGGAAGAAAGTGATTAGTGTAATCGTAGTGTTCCCTAAGCTGGAGGAGGCCAAGAGTATTAAAGGGCTGCTGGTTCGTAATGGCATTGATGTTATTGCGGCGTGCACATCAGCATCACATGTGATTAATTTGACAGATGATTTGGATTATGGGATTGTGGTGAGTGGATATAAACTGGTGGATATGATGTACAGTGAATTGCTGGAATGTCTGCCCGCTACATTTGATATGCTGGTTGTTGCTTCACAAAGGCATTATGCGGAATGCCGCACCAGTGACGTTGTCTGCCTTTCCATGCCTGTTAAGGCAGCGGATATGGTAAATACAGTAAATCTTATGTATGACAAGATGTACCGGCAAAAGAAGCGGGAAAAGGCAAAACCAAAGCACCGGTCTGAAGAGGAAAAGCAGGTGATAGCCCATGCAAAGATGGTGCTGATGGAGCAAAAGGGAATGACAGAGGATGAAGCGCACAAGTATTTACAGCAAAAAAGCATGGATAATGGAACCAATTTAGTAGAAATGGCACATATGGTAATAGATATCTTTTAGATATTTGCGAAGGGAGATGTTTTATGAAGTTCACAAAAATGGAGGGTCTGGGAAATGACTATGTTTATGTAAATTGTTTCAGGGAAACGGTGGCAAATCCAAAGGAAGCGGCACGCAGGGTCAGTGACCGTCATTTTGGAATTGGATCGGATGGATTGATTTTAATAAAGCCTTCCAAGGAGGCAGATTTTTGCATGGACATGTATAATGCAGATGGAACGCAGTCTGAAATGTGTGGAAACGGAATACGGTGCGTTGCAAAATATGTTTACGATTATGGCTTGACAGATAAGACAAGCATTTCCGTGGAGACATTAGCGGGCATAAAATATCTGGATTTGAAAGTGGAAAATGGAAAGGTTTCCATGGTTACAGTTAATATGGGGGCACCAGAGATTATAGCAGAAAAGATTCCGGTAGTCTCTGATAAGGAAAAGGTAATACATGAACCAATAGAGGTGGATGGTAAGAAGTATGAAGTAACCTGTGTATCAATGGGGAATCCTCACTGTGTTACATTTGTTGAGGATACTGCTGCATTTCCGCTGGAAAAAGTGGGACCGGAGTTTGAAAATCATGCTGTATTTCCAAAGAGGGTAAACGCAGAATTTGTTCAAATTTTAGACAGAAAGACAGTAAATATGAGGGTATGGGAACGGGGAACCGGTGAAACCCTTGCCTGTGGAACCGGAGCCTGTGCATCTGCTGTTGCATGTATATTAAATGGACTGACGGATAATGAGATTACATTACATCTTCTGGGTGGAGATTTGCAGGTGCGCTGGGACAGGGATACGAATCTTGTTTATATGACAGGTCCGGCAACGGTGGTATTTGACGGAGAGATTGTATTATAGGATTTTTTTTAATATGTTTTAAGCTTAAGAGGCAGAAGGAGGAACAATGTTTAAGGTTAATGACAATTATTTAAAGTTACCGGGAAACTATCTGTTTTCCACAATTGGAAAGAAAGTAAAAGAATATAAGGAAGCCAATCCGGATAAGGATATCATTTCCCTCGGTATTGGTGATGTTACACAGCCGCTTGCCCCGGCCATTATCAACAGCCTGCATAGAGCAGTGGATGAGATGGCAGTAAAGGAAACCTTTAGGGGATATGCACCGGATCTTGGATATGAATTTCTAAGAAGTGCCATTGCAGAAAATGATTATGTGGCAAGAGGGGCAGATATCTCTATTGATGAAATTTTTATTAGTGATGGTGCAAAATGTGATTCAGGTAATATTCAGGAGATTTTTGCTTTAGATAATAAAATTGCGGTCTGTGATCCTGTATATCCGGTTTATGTGGATACCAATGTCATGGCGGGAAGGACCGGTACTTATAACACTGATACAGGTCTTTGGAGTGATGTCATATACATGCCTTGTAAGGCAGATAACAGTTTTGCACCGGAACTGCCAAAGGAGACCCCGGATATTATTTATCTATGCTTTCCCAATAACCCAACCGGAGCAACAATAAAGAAGGCTCAGCTTCAGGAGTGGGTGGATTATGCCAACAGAGAAGGTGCAGTAATCATTTATGATGCTGCTTATGAGGCGTATATCAGTGAAGCAGACGTGCCGCATACGATTTATGAGTGTGCAGGGGCAAAGACATGTGCCATAGAACTTAAAAGCTTTTCAAAAAATGCAGGATTTACAGGAACCCGCCTTGGATATGCCGTTGTACCTAAGGAGTTAAAGGCAAGTGACGGTACTTCACTAAATGCACTTTGGGCAAGAAGGCATGGTACGAAATTTAACGGTGCTCCTTACATTATCCAGAGAGCCGGTGAGGCTGTTTACAGTGAAGAGGGAAAGAAACAGACAGCAGAGCAGATTGCTTATTATATGAATAATGCAAGGATGATAAAAGAAGGTTTGTCGGAGGCAGGGTTTACGGTATCAGGAGGAATTAATGCGCCATATATCTGGTTAAAGACACCGGAGAAAATGAATTCATGGGAGTTTTTTGATTATCTGCTTACAAATGCAAATGTCGTAGGTACGCCGGGTTCCGGCTTTGGACCAAGCGGTGAGGGGTATTTCAGACTGACGGCATTTGGAACAAAGGAAAATACGGAAGAGGCAATCAGAAGAATTAACACTATATAAGAAAATGTTTACCGGCTGGTAAGAGTGTGAAAATTAACTGAATTATATATAGTAAAGAGGGGCTTGCACAATAAGGGTGTGAGTGGTAAACTTATATAATACATGATTTTATAGGTATGTGATGAGATAAGGAAAGGAAGTTTTCGTATGAGTAAAAATATTGATTGGTCCAACTTGGGATTTGGCTACATTGAGACAGAACAAAGATATGTATCAAATTATAAGGATGGCGCATGGGATGACGGTACAATGAGTACGGATGCCACTGTTACCATAAGTGAGTGTGCCTGTGTATTACAATATGCCCAGACATGCTTTGAGGGATTAAAGGCATATACGACTGAGGATGGACGGGTTGTCTGTTTCCGTCCGGATTTGAATGCACAAAGAATGGTAGATACCTGTAAGCGGTTGGAGATGCCGGTCTTTCCGGTTGAACGTTTTGTTGACGCAGTAGTACAAACTGTAAAGGCAAATATTGATTATGTGCCTCCATATGGTTCCGGTGCAACCCTGTATATACGTCCGTATATGTTTGGCAGTAACGCAGTAATCGGGGTAAGTCCGGCAGAGGAGTATCAGTTCCGTATTTTTGTTACCCCTGTGGGTCCCTATTTTAAGGGCGGCGCAAAGCCTATTACAATTCGTGTATCTGATTTTGACCGTGCAGCGCCCCGAGGCTCCGGTCATATTAAGGCAGGTCTTAATTATGCAATGAGTTTACATGCAATTGTAGATGCCCATAATCAGGGATATGCTGAAAATATGTATCTTGATCCGGCAACCCGTACAAAGGTAGAGGAAACAGGCGGAGCCAACTTTATCTTTATCACAAAAGATAACAAACTGGTAACACCGAAGTCAGACAGCATTTTACCTTCCATTACACGCCGTTCTTTGATGGTAGTTGCAAAGGAGTATCTTGGAATGGAAGTAGAGCATAGAGAGGTATTGCTTTCAGAGGTAAAGGATTTCGCAGAGTGTGGTCTTTGCGGAACCGCTGCAGTTATATCTCCGGTTGGCAAAATTGTTGACCATGGTAATGAGATTTGTTTCCCGAGCGGAATGGAGGAAATGGGTCCTGTAACTAAGAAGCTTTATGATACTTTGACGGGAATTCAGATGGGAAGGATTGAGGCACCAGAGGGCTGGATAAAGGAAATTAAGTAAAAATTATAATTTCATTTTTGAAACTGGGCTGCCGGGTATAGGCAGCCCTTTTACAGCTTTATATTTTGTATAGCGTAATACTTATGATGGCTTTGATGAGTCAACCCGGAAAAATGAAATATTTCTTAAGATTTCCGTTGAATAATAGATTGTGGCAATGGATTGTGCTATACTTTATGCGATTTAGAGAGAAATCGAAGGAGGATATTATGATGAAATCTATATTAAAGAGAGGCAAGGCACTGATATTTGCGGCAGTCTTAGCAGTTTCCATAACCGGCTGTGGTAAAGGCGAGAGCAGCAAAGGTGGGAGCAATAAGCAGGAAGGTCAGGCTGATACAAAAGATATGGTTTATCAGGCACAGGATTTTCCGATTGAAGGAATAAAAGGTAATATTGCTACTTACTCTATTAAAGGAGATAAACTCTATTTTAGCACGTATGAGTGGATTGAAGGAGAAGATGCCGGAAACGGGGAAGCTGCGGAAGGAAGCGGAGAGGAACCGGAAGATAAAAATGCGGTAGAGCCGGAAGAAGAAGGTTTGAAGGATACGGCAGAGACAACGCAGGATGATAAAGAAAAAGACGATGGAAAGACAGAAGATGAAGCGGACATGGCGCAGCCGGAAACAGCTTCAGAAGAAGGAGCTGAAGCGGAATTAACGGAAGAAACGGATACGGATGAAGAGATGATGGAAGAAACCGGAGATTCTGTACAGCGTATATACTGTGTGAACTTAGACGGCAGCGGTCTGGAGGAAATTTCCATGCCGGAGAAGGATGAGAATTCATATATCGACGATTTTAGTGTCAGTAGTGCAGGAGATTTAATATATTATATATACGCTTCATATGATGAAAAGACAGATAAGCAAAACTATACGCTGATAAAGGCAGATAAGGAAGGAAAAATATTAGCAGAGGAAGATATCAATAAGCTTTTAAAGCTTAATGGAAGCGAGTATTTTAGCGGATTGTATGTGGATGCCAAGGACAATCTCATAATGCTTCAAGAACAGTCTTTGTATGTTTTAGATAAAGAATTCAAAATGCTTGGAGAGGTTAAGTGTGACGGTTATATGGCTGGTTTGGCAGCTTCTGCAGACGGAAAGATTTATTGTGCTACAGATTCAGAAGAGGGCGCAGTTGTTAAAGTGCTGGATACAGAAAAGCTGGAATGGGGAGATACTTATAAAATAGACATAAATTATTTTTCAAGCTCTGGTTCACTTATTGCGGGAGAAGAATATGATTTTTATTATAGAGATGATACCGGTATTTATGGATATGATACCGCATCACAAAAATCAACAAAGCTTATGGATTATATAGCTTCCGATATTACATCTGATAATACCTATAATATCATTCCCTTTGGACAAGGTCAGTTTATCGGAAACGATTATCAAGGTGAATCAACCCAAATGGTGCTGTATACAAAGGTGGATCCGTCTACTATCGAGAATAAAAAGACCATTACTCTTGGAGTATTGTGGGCAGATGATACAATAAAAAGGGCTGTTGTGGAATTCAATAAGAATAATCAGGAATACCGGATTGAAATTAAGGACTATTCCAGTGAAGAAGATGCGGTAACAAAGATGAATGCAGACATTGTGGCAGGTAATGTGCCGGATATTATGTGCCTTAGCAGTCTCCCGGTGGAGCAGTATATAGAAAAGGGAATGTTAGAGGATTTGACACCTTATATGGAAAAGGATGCCGAGATAAAGGAGAGCGATTTTATCCCTGCTGTTTTAGAGGCAATGAAAACAGACGGGAAGCTTTATTATGTTTCTCCCAGTTTTCAAGTAAATACGATGTTGGCAGCCAAAGATTTGGTAGGGGAAAAGTCAGGCTGGACATTTCAGGAAATGTTTGATTTATTAGAAGGTCAAAAAGACGATGTCCGTCCATTCTATACGCAGGAAAAGACCTCAATGCTTTCGTCTTTTCTGTGGTATTGCAATTCGGATTTTATTGACTGGCGTACCGGTGAATGTCAGTTTGACAGTCAAGAATTTAAGGGTATTCTTGAGCTTTGTAATAAAGGGAAAAATGAAAATGAAGTAGATTATGAAAATGAAGAGAGTGAGCCGTCAGCAATAAAGTCGGGAAAAGTGTTATTTACGGTATCCTCTGTAGGATTGGATGAAATTCAGCTTTATAAAAAGATGTATAACCGTGATATTACATTTGTTGGACTGCCGAATGCGCAAAAGGAGGGGTCTTATTTTACCTTTAACAGCGGTATGGGGATATATTCCAAGTCTGAGATGAAGGAAGGGGCATGGGAATTTCTCCGCACTCTTATGACTAAAGACTATCAGGGCAAGCAGGCTTCATTTGCATATGAGGCACCGACAAGGCAGGATGCCTTTGATATGATGATAAAGGCAAGGACGGCAACAGAAAATTATACGGATGAGTATGGAAATGAAGTTTACGTTTATCAATCCGGTTGGGGATGGGATGATTTGATGGTAGAAATCGGACCGGCGCCTAAGGAAGATGTGGAGATGTATAAAGCATTGATTGACAGCACACATAGGGTTTTAAACAGCAATGATGCACTGTTCGAAATTATTCTTGAAGAGGCAGGTGCATATTTTGCCGGAGACAAGGATGTAAACGAGACAGCGAAGATTATTCAGAACCGGGTAAAGACATATGTAAATGAGAATCGGTAAGAAACTTTCGGAAAGTAAGCTGTGCATTCAGGAATAATGAATGCACAGGTTATTGCCGGACAAAAGTCGATATGGAGGATACAGGTGAGAAAAAAGAAGCAGGTAACGGACGAATTACAGTATAGAGCACCTAAAAGAAGTAAAAGGGAACGATTTTACGAGATCGCTTTCATGCTGCCCAGCGTACTGGGTCTTCTTGTGTTTTTCTTTCTGCCGTTTTTTGTTGTAATTTATTATGCTTTAGTTGATAATCCAATCAGCCATGAATTTGTGGGGATGGATAATTTTGTGGCGGTGCTGCATAATTCTGCGTTTCTTCAGGCGGCGAAGAATACGGCAGTGTTTTCCCTTGTTGCCGTTCCGCTTGCAGTGATATTATCCCTGATGATGGCGGTTTTATTGGAGGAAAATATACCAATGAAAAGCCAGTTTAGAACGTTCTTTCTAAGTCCGATGATGGTCCCTGTAGCGTCTATTGTATTAATCTGGCAGGTGTTATTTGATTATCATGGTGCAATTAATGAATTTGTCATGCATTTAGGGGCAGCACCCATTGACTGGTTTAAATCATCCTTCAGCCAGATTGTAATTGTAATTTTGTTTTTGTGGAAAAATCTTGGATATAATATGATTTTGTTTATGGCGGCATTAAATGCCATACCAAGAGAGGTATTAGAGGTGGCAACCCTGGAAAGTGCAACAGAATTTCAAAAATTCTGGTTTATTAAGCTTCGTTATCTGTCATCTACTATTTTGTTTGTGGCAATACTTTCACTTATTAATTCTTTTAAGGTGTTCAGGGAGGTCTATCTGCTGACCGGGGATTACCCATATGATTCCCTTTATATGCTGCAGCATTTTATGAACAATACATTCCGCTCGCTGGATTATCAAAAGCTGTCTGCAGCGGCGCTTATTATGGCAGGGGTGATGATAGTGGTCATTGGCATTTTATTCTTTGTGGAGGATAAATTTGGGAAGGATGTGGAAGGATATTGAAGCGCTTGTTTAAAAAGGGTTTGTTAAAGAAAATACTGCTGACAGCCGTGGCGTTTATTTTTGCATTTTCCTTTCTGCTGCCAACGGTGCTGACTATAGCAAATTCTTTGATGTCCTCGTCAGAAATCAGCAGTAATTACGGTGTTATTTTTAATCAGTATCAGGAAAGTGAATATGGTGAGCGCAATACTGATTATGTTTCAGAGAAGGTGAATCTCAAATTTATTCCGGATATGGTTGATATTTCCCAATACTCTACTGTATTATTGAAAAGTCCGGAATATCTGCTGAAATTTTGGAATTCCGTGATTTTGGTTGTGCCTATTGTGATTTTTCAGATTTTGATTGCCTTAGGTGCAGCATATAGTTTTACCAGATTCAGGGGCAGGTTTAAGGATGTTTTGTTTTTCGTGTATGTTGCATTAATGCTTATGCCGTATCAGGTCACACTGGTGCCGAATTACTTAGTGGCGGACTGGCTTGGCATTTTGGAAACTAGATGGTCTATTATTTTGCCGGGTATTTTTGCTCCGTTTAGTGTATATTTACTGACAAAATTTATGCGAAGAATACCAATTTCCTTAATTGATGCGGCAAAATTGGACGGTGCCAATGAATGGCAGATTTTTAGCAGGGTCTGTATTCCGCTTTGTAAGGGTTCGATTGCTTCTGTGGCAATACTTGTATTTATTGATTATTGGAACATGGTGGAACAGCCGCTTATTATGTTGTCCGATTCGGACAAACATCCGCTGTCTGTATTTTTGTCAAAGATTAACACTGGAGAAGTGGGAATTGCATTTGCCGTGGCAACGATATACATGGTTCCTGCAATACTTATCTTTTTATATGGTGAGGAATATTTAGTAGAAGGAATATCATATTCAGGAAGTGTGAAGGGATAGGAAACACTCCTATGCTCTTACACAATGAACACTAGATGATGATAAGGAGGATTACAACATGGAAAAAGAACAGGAGACAAGCCGTAAAAAAGTGGTGAAAAGGGTGGCGGCAATCTTTTTGGCTGCCATGCTGGTTTTGACCTTTTTTTCCAATACGATTATGAATTATTCCCTGCCGGAGGTGGCAACGGAACCGGTTAAAAGCGGGACAGTATCCAATAAGGTAAGAGGACAGGGAACGGTGGAAACAAACTCGGAATATGAGGTTACCGTAAGCGGTTCAAGAGTGATAAAGGAGATAAAGGTTGATGAAGGAGATGAGGTCAAGGAGGGACAGGTACTTTTTGTCTTTGAGGAAGGTGAAAACTCTGAGCTTACCCAGGCGCAGGATGAATTGGAACAAATGGAATTAGATTATGCGAAGTCACTTCTAAAGTCGGGACCCGATTACTATTTTGATAATCAGGATATAACTGTGGCTAAAGAAGAACTAAAGGAAGCAGTGGAGGCGGAAAAGAAGGCAGCAGCTAATGAAAAGGAGCTTGCCAAGGCGAAAAAGGACTTGAAAAATGCAAATAAAAAGGTAGAGGATTTGACAAGGCAAATCGAGGCTGCCGGAGGAAACGGTGATTATACGGAAGTGTCAGAGAATGTAAAGAAATTAGAGAATAATCTGGCTGATGAAAAATCAAAGCTTTCAGATTTACGGGATGAGTTAAAACGGGCAGAGGACGGG
>JAIDHZ010000039.1 GCA_029052995.1 Lachnospiraceae bacterium
TTATCATACTCCTTATGGCGGCGGGAAAACTATTTTACAGGGTAGATTTCGTTTCCACGGCTTTGGATGCTGTCGTAACAGTTGAAATTATGAATTTATGTTTTGGCTTAATAAATTCCCTATCTTACATGCTGGTTCCCATTGTTTTTATGAAAAATTCAAAGATTTTCGGGTTTATTCTCATGGGGGCAGGAAATATCCTTGCTCTCGTGCTGGCGGTCTTGTGCTATCGGGGCATAGAGAAAAGCTGTGTGTGTGATGAAACGATCAACAGAAAATATGTGTTTTTGATATTGGTGCCGGCGCTATTGATTTTTTTTGCCAGTGAATATATAAATGAAAATATTTATGGGAATACAATTACGGGAGAACAAGAGGGAATGCTGTCTGGTGCGAATCCTTATCAGATGCTATTGATGCAGGCATTGGGGGTAGCCAGCCTGTTTTGTATTCTGTATTCTTATAAAAAGCTTGCAGAGAATTTCAGGCGCAATAGAGAGACAGAGCTGTTAAAGATGCAGGCACATTCCTTGCAGCAGTATGTGGAAGAGGTAAAATTACGTTATGAAAAAACAAAATCGTTCCGGCATGATATAAAAAACCATATAACAGTTGTAAAGGAACTGCTACAGAACCAAAAGGCAGAAGCGGCATTACAGTATATAGATGGGATGGAGAACCTGGCAGTCGATATATTGTTTCCGGTCAGTACCAATCATCCAGTGCTTGATATTCTGCTTGGGAATAAATTGGGGATTGCGGAAGAAAACAGGATAGAGATACGGTGTTCTTTGGTGGTTCCATACCCTTGCGGAATCAGTGACATAGATTTCTGTATCATATTAGGGAATGCACTGGATAACGCCATTTCTGCCTGTAACCGGATAGGCAGCGGAAAACCAAAATATATCCATGTGACAGGGAAAGTACAGGGAGACTTTTTGCTTATAGAAATAGAAAACAGTTACTCTGGGAGGAGAAGGATCCGTAACGGAACAGGGCTTACAAATATCAGGGCGGCGGTAGACAAATATCAGGGAGCTATGGAGATACGAACAGAGGAAGAAAAATTTGTGTTAAGCATTCTTTTAATCATTTCACGTCAATCAGAAAGCACTTTACCGCAAGTGGGTTAAATGCCGTCGGAGTAATGACGAATAACAGGTAGAGGCAGGCAATATAAAAATGCTGTCAAAGAAAAGGAGGAGAAATTATGTCAATGGAAGTAAGCGGTAATTATAAGGATTACAAAAATGATTATTTGGAAAGGCTGCAGGAAGGTAAGAATAAGACAAAGGAAGTTGGAAAAGAACAGGGTGCAGGAAATAAAACTGAAAGAATTCCGGTTCCAAAAGATGAGTACATCAGCAGCGAGAAATTCGGCAGCAGGCCAAGCGGTCTATACTGTATGGGGCAGGATGAAAATGGCAATCCTAAAGTGATATATGATGATCCCAAAAAAGCTGATGGTGCAGATGCAGAGAGAAAAGAACAACCCAAAGTGAAGTCAGGTAGCCGGAAAGATGATGTGGAGGAAGTCACTGGCAATACTGATGCGGTCGATAGGGAAATTGAGAAATTGAAAAAACGGAAGCAGCAGTTAGAACAGCAGATAAAAGCGGCCTCCGGAGATGAAGAAAAGATAAAGGAGTTGGAAAATAAATTATCCCAGATAGAGGCTGAACTAAGCCAAAAGGATAACGATACATATAGGCGCCAGAATGCAGTGATTTTTTAATGGAGTGACTATGGGGAGTGGATAAAATCAGAAGTATTTATTCGCTCCCTTGTCTTTTGTAAAACGGGCTAAGTGTTGTGCAGAATCTTATAGTTTTTTAAGAACTGTGCATTACAACTTAAAATATTAAGGGGTACAGGAGAAAGAACTTAGATAATATTTACGTCTTATTCCGCAGAGATGGTGTGGTTGATATATGGAACTGGTGTATGCAGCCTATAAGAGGATGCATCCGGAACGGGGAAAGGAAGCGGAAAGATAAAATGTATGTCTATAAGGAGCAGGAATTTCACACCCAAAATGGAGTAGTTCGCACCCTTGCAATTAGTAATAAAGTGCAAATGGCGATATAATAAAAGACAATAGATTTGAATTTTATGTTTTTTAGGTTATGAAAGGAAGTCGGGATATTATGAGGATTGCAGTTTGTGATGATGACCGGGCAATCAGGGAAGAACTTTTCCGGCTGATACAAAAGCAGGTGTCGGAAGTGGACATAGTGGAGTATCAGTCGGGAGAAGAATTGATAAATGCAAAAGGAAACTTTGACATTTATTTTCTTGATATTGAAATGGGTAAAGTGTCCGGCATGGATATAGCAAGGCGTATTAGAGAACAGGAAGAAAGCGGCAGGCAAAGGAGTATTATTATTTTTGTGACAGGGTATCGGGAATACATGGAAGCGGCGTTTGATGTAAATGCGTTCCATTATCTGATAAAGCCTATTGACGAAGAAAAATTTTCAGAGGTATTCAGCCGGGCATGGAAAGAAGCGTCTGTTTTTGAGGAACAGGCAAAGAAATACATTATAGTGAAAAGCTCCGGCACACAACAGAAACTATTGCTGAAAAATATTTATTATATAGAGAGCGGCAATAAAAAAGTCATTTTCCATACAACGGACGGGACACTGGAAGTTTACGGGAAAATGGAGGAATTGGAAAACGGGTTAGGGAACACCTTTTACCGCTGCCACAGGTGCTATCTTGTAAACATGGAGAAAATCTCTGCTTACAGTGCGGATAACATACAGGTCATAAACGGGGATAACCTACTCCTTGCAAGGAAGA
>JAIDHZ010000390.1 GCA_029052995.1 Lachnospiraceae bacterium
GTACCCTTCTTTCTGAAATGCCCCATTTCTTCGCTGCCTCAGGAGCAGAAATAAACTCTAACATCTTCATTTGTCCTTTTTCTTTAAATTATGTCAATATGACTATACAGCATTTTGCTTTATCACACTCGCTCCAAAACATAATTCCTTTATTGGCTTTACATCCCTTACAGCCGGTTTTATCTTTCCATTTGCACACTCCGCAATATGTACCGCAAAAGGCTATCATTGTGTCTTTTCTGAAGCACTCAATCATAATCTGTTCGGATTTTGGACTAAATTCTTTAATTAAATCGTTTTCCTTTCAAATTACACTTTTAGACTCTGTTCAAATTCCATACAACTTCCGATTTATATTTTTAGAACAATGAATACTCTATCACATAAACCCTTAGATGTCATCACTATTCTGTCCCAACTCTATATGGTTTTGCATCAGGTTCATATCTGTTTTTTGCATTACGCATCTTCTCCACGTTTTTCTTCTGTGCAATTTATATTTCCCTCGGTTTTCCTATGCGTACATATTTCTTAGGCATTTCATAAGTCTGCTGACTGCCTAGATTTTGCGGTCTTGCCAGAGACATTTTGTAAAGGACATTTTAATCAAATTATTTGATATGCTAAAATTACTTAATATGCATATAATAACAAAAACATAGTTGTTTGATATTGACTGATTATTTATTTGACCTTTATAAAATATCTGAATATTTTTCTATGAATTTGCTACAAAAGAGGGATTGTCCATAACTTCTAAATTTGTTATAATATAAATATTTTACAATGCATTTGATTAGGGAGGTCGATTAAATGGCGAATAAGCTAATACGTGATACCATTCATGGCTATATTGAAATTCCAGAGATTATTATCAATGAACTAATTGATACACCTGTATTTCAAAGATTGAGACAAATCGAACAAACAAGTATGCGAACACTTTATCCAAGTGCCCATCATGATCGGTTTGTTCATTCACTTGGTGTATATCATTTAGGAAAATTGGCATTTTCGGGGCTGATTCATAATATTTTGAAAAAAGATATCTATGAAAACAATAAAAAGTTTTGGGAGCGCTATGGTAAATGTTTCGAACTGGCTTGTTTGTTACATGACTGCGGACATGCGCCAATGTCTCATAGTTTTGAATATGGATATTTAAATTATAAAGACGAAAATGATTGCTTAGAAAAAAAGAAGAGACTTTTAACATCTATGATTGATAACATAGATCAAAGTGCAGAAAATGGAAGAAAAATTATTGAACAAACAGAATTTGATTTAAACGAATATTTTAAAATTCCTAAAAAAATTGCACCTCATGAAATGGTGAGTGCTATTTTAGTATCAGAAGTTTATGGAAAAAGTGGAAAAATTAAAAAAATTTTAGATTCATTGCTTGAAACAATAATCAGTGAAAACGAAATTGATGAATATATAATTTTTATGCAAAGGGCAATCATTGGATTGCCTTACAGTAGTTCGGGAGATGAATCCACTTCTCAGTATTTGGAAAATTGCTTCAAAAATTGTTTAATCAGTCTATTAAATGGAAATTTTTTTGATGTTGATAAACTAGACTATATTGTTAGAGATACTGCTGAGGCTGGTGCAAGTAACATAACTATTGATATTCCACGAATACTTAACTCCTTAACGCTTGTAGAAATACACAGTTTTGAAAAAGAAACAGAGGTTGAATCGCTTGAATTGAATAATTCAGTTTATTTTACAGGTTGTGAAAGTGAATTGTTTGATCGTTCTGAAAATAGTGATTGTGAATGTGCATTAGAATTGTATGATGCAGAATTAAAAGGTAAATTTCAAGGTACTTTACATTTTGGTGGGGGAAATAACCGTATAAAGGTAATAGATGATGAAGAAGATTATCAAATTGGAAATGGTAAAAAGAATTTCTCAAGTTTAACTGAAATTGAAGTGAAAATCGAAAATTCTTGTAAAATGATTGGTCGATATAATGGTCAAATAGAGTTATTAGGACACTCAAAAGAAAGCAAAATCGATGGTACAATTAATGCAAAAATTTCTGGAAAACTCAAGGGCAAAATCATAGGTTTTATAAATACATCTGCTGAAAACAAATTAACTTATGAAGTCGGATATAAAAAGACTTCTTTAAGTGTAATTGAAGATACACTAATTGCTAGAAATAGATTATATTTATGGATTTATGCACATCACAAAGTAACATATAATGATTATCTTTTACGACGCGGTATATTGAGATCCTTTCTTAATAGTTCAGACAGTGCCATGGGAGAACTTGAAAAGAATCAAGCGTCTAACAGTGCATTATCCAATATAATGAATATTGATAATATATTTTTTGAAAAAAATCAATCACCTTATTATTTATTGTGTGATGGAGATTTGATTTGCGAAATGAAAAAAAATGCCATCTGTAATATTGAAGAAAATTCTTTTGCTGAAGATTGGATTTCAAGAAAACATATGTTTGCTGTTTGGAAAAGTTATGTGGAGTATAATAATTTCTTCTCAAATTTAAATTTAAAACAACGTCAAAAATTATGGAAACTATTATTTAATGGTAATAACAACATTGATGAACTGCCAAGTGAAGCAAATACGAAAGAATTTGAAAATTCAATCTTGAATCAGTATTCATCCGAAATTAACTACACATGGATTAAACCAAGTGGAATTAAATTAAAAGAAATGGATACCTCTAACATTTATATCGTGTTATCAGATAGTTCTGTTAAAAGACTAAAAGATGTGATTTTACAATCAAAAGTTACCGAACAATATGCTGATGAGAGTTTCTTTTATCTTTATACATCAAGAAAAATGGAGCCTGATGAAAAATTACAATTAATCAGTTTTTTAAAGAAAAAAGTAAAACAATTATAACACAATTAATTAGTTTATATTTTTTCAAACAGTTAAGTAAAATCCGGGAATCTATTTTGGATTCCCGATTTTTTATTATTATCACTTTTTTAAATCTGCCGTATCTCATTTTTCAACATACGCTTAATCTTATCCGCTCATGGTCTCCTTACTGGTCTTGCTGAAATGTACTCGCACAATATATGTAGTTTTTCCTATCTTTCTGATAATGCTTGGTGTATTGTAGTCTTGTTGCTTCATATGGCTTTCCATTTTCCTAAAATTGAACATGAAAAAAGTAGGATACCTTGTTCATAAGATTTCCTGCTTTCCATAGCTTCTTTGGTGTTATTTAGTTTCAAATAATTATACTAACTGTAATCCTGCTAATTCCTCGACCTTTTCGATTGTAAGTCCCATTCCATCAGCAATTTCTTCAAAAGAAAATTTACCCATTTAAAAAACGTTTCGCTGTTTCAATCCTTGATTCACAAACTTCACTTTCAATATAACAACGCATGGGCAATTTGCAGTAGAACAGCAAGCACTGCCTGTGTCATGGCACAAGGCAAAATAGCAAGCACTGCCTGCGGTCGGTTCTGTTACTGCAAAAGCACCTGATTTTTCCCCTTTTAAAAGCAGTACAAAATATTTCTGTTTCTGTTCCTCTGTACCAAATTCTGAAGGAAATAGCCTAAATAATGGTGGTCAGATAACATAGCAGATGTGGTGGAACAATGCTTTGCCAACTCCTCAATGACTGCAATATAAGCAATACAAGAATGTTCTGCGCCACCGTATTCTTTTGGATAGCAAATTCCTATCATGCCTAATTCTGTTAATCTCTTTCTGTTTTCTTCGGGGAAACGTTCCTGCTCGTTAATCTCTGCCGCCAATGGTGCAACCTTATTTACGCCAAATTCGTGAATAAGGTCAATTACTTTCTGCCCGTCCTCGTTAAACTTGAAATTCATATATAGCCTCCTTGATAATTGATTGATATTTTCTGTCTGAGGTTTTATAATAATAAGCAATGCTTATTGCGGAACAGTAAACGCCGGATGGCATTCATACTATGTGTGAATCACATGGCATAATTCGACTTACAAGACAGGTCGTATTTAGTGGGCTGCGGTATGTGGATGTTACAAATACACATGACTTGGCAGCAGAATATAGCGCTTTTATTATAAACCTTAAGTTTATGATGTTCAAAATTGATTAAAATATATCATAATTGTTTATACAGGTGTATTAGAGGAGAAAAACCTTGAAAAAATTTATCGGAAAATGGAAATGGTTTTTGACAATCGGGGTAATTGCCGGTCTGTTGACATTAGGCTTTGCGACAGCCAGAATAATATATATTAAATCAGCAGATACCTCTTGGATTAAAGATTTAGAATATGATGAGGATGAGTTATTCACGTTGAAATTGGATAGGGCAGGTTGCCCGCTGATTCCGCTTGGATTTGGTAAAGAAATATATTTCTTCAATTTGGATACGGGCTGCGCATCAGATATTGTAGTTACGAATATGTTGGAGAACAAAATCGATTATACAATTTTAGAGCGGACTGAACAGTTAAATAGAGACGGCAGCCATAGAGGCTGGTCATATGGCATAAACATTAATGAATTGATATTGTTTGACAGTGTACATAATAATTTGAAGTGTTCTATGATTGACTGGAAAATGAGTTCTTCTTACAAATTTAACGGAATTATAGGCACAGGATTGTTTAAAAATAGTGTGGTAACCATATATTACAGGGCACATCTGATTGGGGTAAGTGAAAAAGCTTTAGATTATTCCGGTTTATCCAAGGAACGATATGTTGTTGTACCAATGCTGCACACTCAAACAGAAGGACAAGGAAATCTGATATTTTTTGAATGTAAATTAAATGGCGAAAACAGTATTGCTTACATTGATACAGGAAAAAACGTATCATATATTCATAATCCAAAGAGTGAGTATATGATTGGCGGAAGTACGGATAAACCAAATACTACCTGCGTTGACACTATTATTGATATAGGGAATATATCTTTGACATTACCGGATGTATATGAGGCAAATATCCCACAATATAGTGATTTTGTCTATCCGGTGGCATTGGAATTAAATTCAGACCGATATTTGGAGAACGATATAGTAATAACATTTGACTTTATAAATGATAATTTGATATTTTATAAACGTTGAGAAGGGCTAATGCACAGGATAAAAATTCAAAAATTACTATTGACTCCGACGTTGCGTAATAGTTTATGATACATTTACACGGAAGGAGGAATAGACAATGATGACCGTAAAGGAAGTGAGTAAATTGACCGGGGTGAGTATACGCACTCTGCAATATTACGACAAAATCGGATTACTGAAACCGGCTAAGTATACAGAATCCGGATACCGGTTGTATGACGAAAAAGCACTGGAACTGTTGCAGCAGATTTTACTGTTTAAAGAATTGGAATTTCCTCTAAAAGAAATCAAAGAAATCTTATCCGGACCGGATTTTGACAGAAATAAGGCATTGGAACAGCAGATTACACTGCTGACAATGAAAAAAGAGCATCTGGAGAACTTGATTCTTTTTGCCCGTGGAATACAACTTATAGGAGTGAATACAATGGATTTTTCAGTATTTGACACAAAAAAGATGGATGAATATGCCAGACAGGCAAAAGAACAATGGGGGAAAACAGCCCAATTTAAGGAATTCGAGCAAAAAGCAAAAAACAGAAGCAAAGAAGAAGAACATGTTGCAATGGAAAAATGTATGCAGTTATTTGCTGACTTTGGAAAATTAAAGGATGCCAGACCGGAATCCGCTGATGTTCAAAGTCATGTTAAGAAACTACAGGATTTTATCACAGAGTATTTTTATGAATGCTCTGATGATATTCTGTTCCACCTTGGCCGGATGTATGCCGGTGGCGGGGAGTTTACAGCTAGTATCGATCGTGTTGGCGGAGAGGGGACAGCGGAGTTTGTGTTTGAGGCTATACAGATTTACTGCGGTAAATGATAAAATGTCACCAAATTGAGCGAAGCGGAAGATGACGCTCTGTGCAAGCATCAATCGGCAAGCTTCCTTATTTCCGCAAGCAACGAGCCAAGCGGACATGCTTGCATGTCCATTTGACTTGCCAGGAAGTGTTTGGGATTGCATCAGTGTATGTGATCCCTTATTATTTAGCAGAATTAGGGTGTAGCATAAGAGGATAAGCCAGCTAAATAGTTAAGGAGGGTCCTTTTAATCGTATCAGGTGTTTCACGCATATCATATGCAATCCATTTCATAATAACATTCCAAACAGCACCTATATTAAAAGCAATGATATAAGAAATCTGTTCCGAAGAAAATGAATGGGATATAATACAGTTATCGCCTGTAATCTGGTTGTGAATCACTGGGATAAATGCATTCCACTTTTCTAACAAAAGGTACATAAGATGGTTGTCGCGGAGAAGAAAGAGCAAATTCTTATATTGTGTACAAAAGTTAAAAATAATGTCTAAAGTATTTGAAAGCTGACCGCCTTCCATTTGCTGCAATGACTCGACATATTGATACATGATATTATCTATATATGCATCTAAAACATCATCCTTGGAACAAAAGTTGCGATAAAAGGTTTTCCGGGCAACATGAGATTCCAGAATAATCTGTTTTACTGTTATTTCATTGTATGGTATTGTGCTCATTAACCGTAAAAGCGTATCGGTTATTTCATTTTTGGAACGGACTGCACTTGGATTTTGTGAGGGGTTCATATACTTTTCCTTTCTGACACTTTTTGTTAAATTTGTGTCACTTGATGTTGGAATGTTGCTTTTTCTAAGATGGTATCTTATCATAATTGAAAAAGTGACACAAGAGTTTGTTTTTTAGGAAGGAGAATTTGTAATATGCTTTTTGAAGTTATAACTGGAATTTTTTTAACTGCGGTAGTTGTTTTGCTTTTACTGTATGTTTTTCCCATGTGCTCCATGCATCCGTTAGCCAGCGGAGAAATAGAAGGAACGGATATTATCGCAATTCACAACCGAATTAATAATTTATTTTTTATTCCATTAGACGGAGACTGGATTGTCATTGATGCAGGCTCTGATGCCAGATTGGTAAAGCGGGAAATGGAACGGATGTCCATTGATGGACACAGTGTAAAGAGTGTTTTTCTGACACATACAGATTACGACCATGTGGCTTCTATTGTTTTGTTCCCCAATGCGGTAATTTATATGAGTGAACGGGAAAAACAGATGATAGACGGCAGCACCTACAGGCAGTTTTTAAAGAAAAACAAGCTGCCAAGCTTGTGTGATTCTAATAAAATTATATATCTGTCAGAGCATGAGGTGATAGAATTGCCACCAGCCGGAGCGGAGGTTGATAATCTGCACGGGCATCAGCGGGATTCCTTATGTAAACACAAGGTACGCATGATCGAAGCACCCGGTCACACAAAGGGGTCAGCTATGTATGTGGTTGATGAGAAATATTTGTTTACCGGTGATGCTTTTAAAATAGTGGATGACCACGTTTTGGTCCACCCTTACACAATGGATAGAACACAGGCAAAAGAGACAATTCATGCTGTAAAGGATGAATTAAAGAAATATGAAAAGGTGTTCACAGCACATTATGGATTGATAGAAAACGATATCAATTAATAAGAAAGATAATCATATGAACATAATTATAATAAATGGAAGTCAGAGAAAAAATGCTGCTACAGCTGCTATATTACATACAATGGAGAAGCAATTGCTTCAAAAAGATAATACTTTTGTTGGATTTGCTGTCTTACAGATAAAATGTATCATGATATAAGGAGGCAGAAGAAGTATATATTCTAATATATTATGTACAAGGCAGTTTTTACTGCGGGCATTAAACCGTTTGTGATAAGAAAAGGAGAAAGCTACAAAGGTGTTCTTTTTAGATGGGAAAAGAACCGGATAAAATGACAGCAGATCAGATTTTTGAATTATTTTAACCTTTTATAAAATCATTGGTACATCAACATTTTCCTGATATAATAAAACGAAAGAGTTTGAACAAGTGGAAACTGCTATACTATACAATCATGTTCAGGAGGTACTTTAAATGAAGGTAGACAGAATATTGGAAATTATCATTTATTTGATCAACCACGACAATGTTCCGGCCAGTTATTTGGCAGAACGTTTTCATGTGTCTGTTAGAACAATACAACGGGATATGGTTAGTATTTCGTCAATTGGCATACCTGTTTATGCAGAAGGCGGAAAATATGGTGGATATTCTATTTTGCCAACTTACAAAATAAAAAATAGTGACATTAGGAATGATGAGCAGCAGATGATTATAAAAGCACTGGAAAGTCTGGCAACCTCCTATACAAGTGATACTTTAAATGCATTGATTGAAAAATACAATGCAATCATAGAAAAAGAGGGTGGACAAAAGATATTTTGGGATTTTGGCGTAACAAGGGAAAATAAACATGTGCAAAGCATGAATAATCTGTTAGAACAGGCTATTGCAGAAAGAAAGCACATCACATTTAATTATCAGAATGCAAGTGGAAAAAAATCAAAACAATATATAGAACCATTAGCAATACATTATAAATGGTATGCTTGGTATCTATTTGCCTATTCTCCCGAAAAGAAGCAATACCGGACATTCAAAGTTGCCCGAATACAGAATTTGCATGTAAATGATATTATTTCCGTTATTGAGCATGGAGACATTGAAAAACTTATGAAAGATTCTGAACAAGAATATTATCAGACATGCATTCACATTGAAGTGCAGTTTGACAATGAGAATACAAATCTTATGTCAGAATATTTCCCTGATTGTCCGGCAGAAAAACTTACAGAAACATTGAGCCGAATTTTTATTGACGTTCCAGCGAATGAAAGATTGTGGAAAGCATTGTTACTCAGCTTTGGAAATAAAGTAAAGATAGTAGGACCGGAGGAATATAAAAAAGAATTGATTGAAACAGCAAAAAAATTTTTGTCTAATTACGACATATAGTTGTCGTGGAAAGAATGTATAATACAATAAAATGCTGATAAAACACGAAAGGAACTATATCTTATGAAAAAAGAAGAATTATTTGCACCAATTAGAGAAAAATATGATGAATTAAAAATGGCTTTAAAGGGAACAGACATAGAAAAAATAAGAAAATTGACATTGGAAGTCCATGCTATGGTACACCCCGCTGAAATATCGGGGAGAACCGAAAAAACGATTGCAGATTATGTTCTAGAGTATATGCTATTGGGAAATCAGAATGCAATAGTACCAAGGGAGGACTATGATGTGGATTTGCATTATGCAGGAACGAGAAAAGTTCCTATGTGTTGGCAATTTTGGCATACATATCGTATTGAAGATTTGGTAAGCAATATTTTAATGGTAAATCAGAACCAGATTTTTAATGCAGAATGGCAAAGAAAAATCGGTGTTTCCATTACAGATACTGGAAATGCACTGGAATTTGATGAAGCAGTGGCGTTTGGAAAAGGGATAAATATCCTTGCACTTCGTGATTATATGATTACAGTAGGAAAAAATACACGCTGCATATTAGAAAATTTAACATTGGAGCAGATACAATCTATGGTACCTGAAGAATGGGTAATGAGAATATTGGAAGAAGGCGGAGTGACTACAGATTTACGCTCTGTCTGGTTATTAGTATATTGGGGAAGATTGACGAGGGGAGGTATGATTTTAACCCCCATGACAGATCATCATATGATGCATTTACCGCCCTGCCTGAATAATTTGCCAATTTTAGATTAATAGACATGTGCCTTTCAAGAACGTGCAACTTGAAGTTCTTGATACTGCCTTTATAGAATCTAGTGGCTGTTCAGTTGTTACGATAGTCCTTTGGGAGTTTTCCACAATATTCTTTAAATGCTGCTGTGAATCTGCTCTGGCTGTCATATCCTACACGTCCGGCAATTTCAGCAATGCTTAAACTGGTTTCCCGGAGCAGTTTTGCCGCCTGCTCCATACGGTGTTCCTTCATGTGGGCAGCAATTGAGGTTCCATAAACAGATTTAAACATTGCCTTCAAAGTGGTAGGGTTCATTAAATATTGTTTTGACAATTCTTCAATCGTGAACCGCTGTTCCATGTGCTCTGTGAGCTGTTCATGGATTTCATGGATGATTTCAATCTGTTCTGACTGGTATTCCGTCAGGCGGCTTTTAGTGTCAGCTTTTAACCCGCCAAGATACAGCAGGAGTTCCAGCACCTTTATTTTTTGATATGGAAGCCTGAACTGCTCCGGCTGGCTGTAGAATGCAGAAAAAATCCTTTCTGTCTGTCCGTTTCCGGCAAAGGAGGTTAGGGGTCTGTCTTTGCAGAACTTATCATATAGAAATTTTCCGGTAATGTCCGTTCCGGAAAGTATCTCCGGCGGGTTGTCTGTAAGTGTTCTTAAATCAATGCTGATGGTAAGTCCTTTATAACTTCCGTTTGGCAGGGAAATTACAGAATCAGCACAGGCTTTCAGGGTATGCAGGGAAAAATCATGCCGGCCGAGATACACGCTGTTTCCATTCCACATTTTCCAGCCGATGCGCCCGGAGTGACAGTAATTAATCTCAAGTATGTGGTCTAAGGCGGCATGATTTACGGCGAGGTTATCCGTTGTCAGGGTGAGGTAGGATAATTCGATGCCGGGATATAATTCGATTGCTTTTATATAATCCGTGCCGGTGCGGCCTGCAAAGGCGCTTCGGGTGCCTGCTAATTCATTCATCATTGCTTTACCTTCCTTCATTTTTGTTTACTTCCGTGAAATATCTTACTGTTTTGGTGAGATATTTCGCTTGGGACAGGCGATTTCCATAACCTGTTCAATCATCTGGTGCAGGAGACGGCTCTGCGCTGTGTCTGCTGCCCGGTAATAGACTTCTTTCCCTTCACGGCGGCTGACAATCAGACCGCTGTTGCGTAACGGTCGCAGGTGATGGGATACCGCAGGGCTGGACATATCCAGCATGGCAGAAATGTTAATCACGCACTCTTCACAGTGACACAACAGAAAGAAAATGCGGATTCTGGTGGTGTCTCCCAATTGCTTAAAGATTTCTGCAATAGTCTGGAAATCGTCAATATTACTTAGCTGTTCCTGTATGATGGATGTTTCTTTTCCTTCTCCATGGTGGTGTGGCAGTTCTTTTTTTAACATAAGCTCCCTCCGTTTTCGCCCGTTTGGAAATGCTTTTCGCCCATTTAGCAGGGTGTGCTTCCAAAGCATTGACTTATTTCTCTGGCTGTATTATACTGCAACCATGATGATTAAACAAGTGCTTAATCATAAAAATGTAAAAATATATTTTAGCAAGGAGGAGTTATTACTATGAAAAAGACATATAAAATTGAAGTGGATTGTGCAAACTGTGCAAATCTGATGGAGGATGCAACCCGTAAGACTTCCGGTGTGCAGAGTGCTACCGTGAATTTCATGACTCAGAAGATGATCGTGGAGTTTGAGGAAGGAAAAGAGCCGAAAGAGGTAATGAAGGATGTACTGAAAGCCTGCAAAAAGGTTGAGCCGGACTGCGAAATTTTTCTTTGACTCAGAACTGCCTTATAATGGATGGGCACCCTTAAAAATGCACTAAGGGTGTCTTTTTCGCAGCGGTTGTCAAATGCTCGTGTGTATACGACACCAGGCTTATTGCCTGCGAAAATAGAGATTGCTTAATTATTGAAAGGAGACAATCATGCAGGAAATGATTATCAATGTGTTGCTCGTTGTTGTGATTGCAACGGCAGCAATATTTCTTTTTGTTGTGGGAAGGAGCGAGAACGGGAGGATGACCAAAAAGCAGAAGAAAATGCTGGTACGCATCCTGATTTCTGCGGCATTGCTTCTGGTTCTTCAATCCGTATCTGTGGAAACATTTGATCAGCTTGACGGATATCTGTTCTCCTCTGCAGGACGCTGGATACGCCTTGTCCTCTATCTGGTCAATTATTTCATCATCGGTTACGACATTTTGAGAAAAGCTATAAAGGGTATTTTGAATAAGCAGGTGTTTGATGAAAACTTCCTGATGGCAGTTGCTACAATTGGTGCTATGGCGCTGGCAGTCTATGAAAATGGTGATTATCTGGAGGCCATTGCCGTTATGCTGTTTTATCAGGTCGGCGAATGGTTCCAGGGATATGCTGTGGGCAAAAGCCGACGGAATATCAGTGCCCTGATGGACATACGGCCTGATTATGCCAATGTAGAGCGTGAGGGGAGGCTTACTCAGGTTGACCCTGACGAAGTCAGCATTGGGAGTGTCATCGTGGTTCAGCCGGGAGAAAAGGTGCCGATTGATGGTACTGTTGTGGATGGTTCTTCCAGTCTGAACACCAGTGCCCTGACTGGCGAGAGCCTGCCGAGAGAGGTAAAAGCAGGGGATGAGATTATCAGCGGCTGCATCAATATGACAGGCGTGCTGAAAATCCGGACGACAAAGGAATTTGGGGAGTCTACCGTATCCAAAATTTTGGATTTGGTGGAGAACGCAAGCTCCAGAAAGTCCAAATCAGAAGATTTTATCTCGAAATTTGCAAAAATTTATACCCCGGCAGTATGTTACAGTGCTTTGGCGCTGGCTGTTTTACCGCCTGTTATCCGGATGTTTTTTATGGATGCTCCCGCCAGTTGGGGTGTCTGGATTTACCGGGCATTGACCTTCCTTGTAATTAGCTGCCCCTGTGCGCTTGTGATCAGCATTCCTTTAAGTTTTTTCGCCGGAATCGGCGGTGCAAGCCAGGAAGGTGTTTTGGTAAAAGGTTCAAACTATCTGGAGATACTTTCCAAGGTCAGATATGTTGTATTTGATAAAACCGGAACTTTGACCCAGGGTGTTTTTGAGGTAAATGCTATTCATCACAATGAGATAGAAGATAAAAAGCTGATTGAATATGCAGCCTTGGCAGAAAGTGCATCCTCCCATCCGATTAGCAAAAGCCTGCAGCGGGCTTATGGGAAGGAGCCGGACCGCACCCGTGTGAGTGATATTCAGGAGATTAGCGGAAACGGCATCATTGCCAAAGTGGATGGAGTGGAGGTCGCAGCCGGCAATGACAAGCTGATGAAGCACCTGAACATCCAGTACATTGACTGCCATCATACCGGCACGATTATCCATATGGTGATAAACGGAAAGTATGCAGGCCATATAGTTATTTCTGATGTTGTTAAGCCGCATTCCAAAGATGCTGTTTCTGCTTTAAAAGCATCAGGTGTGGAAAAAACCGTGATGCTGACGGGTGATGCGAAAAAAGTGGCTAATCAGGTGGCGGCATCCCTAGGTATTGATGAGGTATACAGCGAATTGCTTCCGGCAGATAAGGTGTCCAAAGTGGAAGAAATCCTGCGCATGAAGTCCGGCAAGGCAAAGCTGGCCTTTGTAGGTGATGGCATCAATGATGCTCCTGTGCTGTCCCGTGCGGATATTGGTATTGCCATGGGGGCCATGGGTTCTGATGCTGCCATTGAAGCAGCAGACATTGTATTGATGGATGACGATCCGATGAAGATTTCCAAAGCAATCAGAATTTCCAGAAAATGCCTGGGGATTGTTTACCAGAATATTACTATGGCTCTGGGCGTTAAGTTTGCCTGCCTGATTCTGGGTGCTGTCGGCATTGCGAATATGTATCTTGCAATTTTTGCAGATGTCGGAGTTATGATAATTGCGGTTCTGAATGCAATCCGCTGTCTGTTTGTGAAAAAATTATGACTAGTCTGGGAATTCTTAGTATTCTATTGGGAACAGTAAGATATATGCTGTTATTGCATATTTAAGGTTGGAGATTTTGATATGGAACAGATAAAAAAAGAGCAGATTGAGAAATTAGAACATTTAAGAAATTATATAAAGGAGCTGCACTCTGTAGCAGTGGCTTTTTCGAGTGGTGTAGATTCAACTTTTTTATTGAAGGTTGCAGCTGATACATTGGGAGATAAAGTAATTGCAGTGACAGCGAAATCCTGTTCCTTCCCGAAAAGGGAATTGAATGAAGCCGCAGCATTCTGTAAAAAGGAAGGGATCAGGCACTTTATATGTGAGTCAGAAGAATTAAATATTGAAGGGTTTGCCGGGAATCCAAAAAACCGCTGTTATCTTTGCAAAAAAGAGCTTTTTGAAAAAATTCAAGTGATTGCTGATGAAAATCAGATGGAAAATATAGTTGAAGGCTCTAATCTGGACGATAATGGTGACTATCGCCCGGGACTTTTAGCAGTGGCAGAGCTTGGAATTAAGAGCCCGTTAAGGGAGTGTCATTTAACAAAAGCGGATATCAGGGCATTGTCAAAATATCTGGAACTGCCGACATGGGAGAAACAGTCTTTCGCATGTCTTTCATCACGTTTTGTGTATGGAGAAACAATTACAGAAGAAAAACTTGGCATGGTGGATAAAGCGGAGCAGCTTCTGTTGGATATGGGATTTCATCAGGTTCGGGTACGCATTCATGGCAGGATGGCAAGGATTGAAATAGAGCCGGAAGAGTTTGGAATGCTTATGGCAGATGAAAACAGAAATAGAATTATAGAAGAGTTCAGAGCATATGGATTTACATACATATCTATGGATTTGATTGGATACCGGACAGGGAGTATGAATGAAACGTTATGATAACAGCTATTAGCTTTTTCACGCAAGGGCTGACAGGCACATATTAGTGGAAGGAAAAAAAGGAGCAGATGGCTCCTTTTTTATATTGTTAAAAGCTATAACCATCTAAAGGAAAAAAGAATTATACAAAAGTTGTTTTTAATGGTATAGTATATAAGGTACATTAACATACTATATTGATAGGAATAATAGGAGAATAAAAATGACATTAGTTCAGTTAAAATATGTGATTACGGTAGCAGGGCAGAATTCATTGAATGATGCAGCAAAGGTGCTTTTTATATCCCAGCCAAGCCTTTCTTCTGCAATTCGCTCATTGGAAAAGGAAATAGGATTTGACATATTTATACGTTCGAAAAATGGGATTACTCTGACATCAAAAGGTACGGAATTTATCGGGTATGCAAAATCCGTGATGGAACAGTATGAATTACTGGATGCAAAATATATTTCACAAATAGATGTGAAAAAGACATTCAGTGTATCCATGCAGCACTACACGTTTGCGGTAAATGCATTTGTGGAACTTGTGAAGCAGTATGGAATGGATGAGTATGAATTTGAGGTACATGAAACGAAAACCCATGAAGTAATTGAGGATGTCAAGAACCGTAAAAGCGAAATCGGCATCTTATATCTGAATAATTTTAACAGGAACGTCTTAAATAAGTTGTTTGCGGAGTATGAACTGCAGTTTCAGCCATTATTGGAATGTGGTGTATATGTATATATGTGGAAAGGGCATCCGCTGGCAGAAAGGAACGAAATTGCATTAGAGGAGCTGGATGAGTACCCATGTCTTGGATTTGCACAAGGGGAACACAATTCCTTCTACTTTGCAGAAGAGGTTTTAAGTACCTATCGGTACAAAAGATTTATCCGTGCCAATGACAGAGCTACTTTGTTAAATCTTATGGTTGGGTTGAACGGATATACTTTATGCTCCGGTATTATATGTGAAGATTTGAATGGAAAGGATTATTGTGCCGTAAAATTGAAATCAGATGAACGGATGACGATTGGATATATTTCAAGGAAAGACGCACCAGTCAGTGCTATAGGACAGAAATATCTGGAGGAAATAGCAAAATATAAGGATAAATCTTTAGGTTAATCAGGAGGATATATTATGGCAAGGGGAATTGAAACAAAATGCCTGCATTTGGAAGAAGAAGAGGGATGCAGCAACAATTATGGGGCAGTGAGCTATCCTATTTACCAGACAGCAACCTATGCGCATTTGGGTGTGGGTAAAAGCACAGGCTATGATTACAGCAGGTTGCAGAACCCTACAAGGGAGCACTTGGAAAAGGTGGTGGCAACGCTGGAAAATGGATTAG
>JAIDHZ010000391.1 GCA_029052995.1 Lachnospiraceae bacterium
TCCAGAATCACTGCTTGAATGGCTTGACAAGGGAGAGGAGATGGAATTTGATAAACAGAATCAGATGTATGCCTTTAACCAGACAAGGACTTCTGACGAGGTGAAACGTCTATTTCGGGAACGGCTGTCTGAGCAGAATTCCGAGCATAACGGCGGCAATCACTGGATTGGTACGGCGGGAGGTTCTGCCTTTGGGCACCACGGAAGAAATATCGGCGGTATCCGCATAGGTGAATTTGGAGGGATGCAGAGCGCTTTTCAGGTTATGGGTGCCCGCAAATACGAAGATTTTCGCAATGACAGGGTATTAAATTATCGGCAGTTCCAGGTGGCATTCAGGCGTCTTCGCCAGTATTCATCAAGGCTTGATGTGCCAAAAACCGAGCTTGACATCAGCAAAACCATTGATAAAACATGTGAGAACGGAGGTTATCTACAGCTTGAATTTGACCGTCCGAGAAAAAACACGGTTAAACTGTTGCTGCTATTTGACTGCGGCGGCACAATGATTCCGTTTATGGAACTTTGTAATGAACTGTTTCAGGCTGTCAATAAGGCAAACCATTTTAAGGATGTGAAAACGTATTATTTTCACAACTGCATTTATTCCAAGGTATACAAGACAGCAGAATGCGAAATGGGTGACTGGGTGGATTTGGATTATCTGTTTAAACATTATGATAAGGATTACAAAGTGATTATTGTGGGGGATGCCCAGATGGCCCCGGAGGAACTGCTTGATAAAAACGGCAACTACAGAGGGCCTAATGACGGGCTTTCCGGTTACGAATGGTGCCAGCTCCTAAACCGGAAATATAAAAAATGTGTATGGATGAACCCCCGATATCACGGCGAGCTGACAAGAATGCACTGGATGGAATCGGAGGACAAGCTTTCCAAGCTGTTTCACATGTACATGCTTTCCGTGGATGGACTAAAAGATGCGATTACTTACCTGATGAAGGCAAAGTAAAAAAGTATTGCAAAATTTTAACTGTATAATTCCAATAAAATTTCTGATGGGGATAGGAAGGATAATAAAGATGAATCAAAGGGAAATATTAGAAGTTATGAAAAAAGCTGCCGTAAAAGCAGGAGAAATTATCATGGATATATATAAGACAGATTTTACAGTTGACTATAAGGATGACCATTCTCCTCTGACCCAGGCAGACCGGCAGGCAAATGCCTGTATTATAGAGCAGTTAGCTGCCCATTTTCCTGAATATTCCATTTTATCAGAGGAAACAGAGGATAACATGGAAAGACGGGAAAATGATTACTGTTTTATTGTTGACCCATTAGATGGAACAAAGGAATTTGTGAAAAGAAATGGACAGTTTACAGTAAATATTGCCCTTGCATATAAGCAGCACCCGGTTCTTGGAGTCATATATGTTCCGGTAACAAAGGATTTGTTTTATGCTTCCACAAATGAGGGGGCATTCAAAAAAGACGGTGCAACAGGCGAAGTGACAAAGATAACGGTATCTGACAAGCTTAACAATCTTGTTTGGGTAGGCAGCAAATCACATTCCACAGATAAAGAGCAGAAGCTTATTAAAGCGCATGAAGCACAGATTACCGAGGTAATTTCTGCAGGAAGTTCATTGAAAGGCTGTCTGGTGGCAGAGCAGAAGGCAGACATATATTACAGGTTCGGGTTAACCCATGAGTGGGATACAGCAGCAATGCACTGTATTGCCGAACAGGCAGGGGCAATTGTGAGACAGATGGATCACAGTGAGCTTATTTATAACCGGGAAAATACTTTGAATGAAAAAGGATTTTATATTGTAAACAGGAAAGAAAATGTTTGGTGAATATAAACTTTGATGAAGGCTTTTTTTGTTTTAAAAAGTAATAAGGAACTGGAATAATAGCGGAAAAATTATGTAAAAAGTAACAAACTTCTAAGATAAAGGAGACACCATGAAAGCAGAAACGAATATAAATGAATTGGAAGCAAAGAAACAGAGAGAGATTATGGAACGCCTGAAGATCCGCCTTTCAAGGAAATCTGAGGAGCTTGGAAGACCTCTTACCTATAACAGCGTATGCTTTGGCTGTCAGATGAATGCGAAGGACAGTGAAAAGTTAGAGGGTATTTTGGAAACCATCGGTTATGTAAAAACGGACAGTGAAGAAGCTGATTTTCTGATTATGAATACCTGTACTGTCAGGGAAAATGCAAATCTCCGTGTATATGGACGACTGGGGCAGCTTAAGAAATACAAAAAAAAGAATACCGATATGATGATTGCCCTCTGTGGCTGCATGATGCAGGAAAGCCTTGTGGTAGAGAAGATTAAGCAAAGCTACCGTCATGTGGATATCATTTTTGGAACCCACAATGTTTTTAAGCTGGCAGAGCTGATTGAGAAGAAACTGGACTCTGAAGGAATGGTCATTGATATATGGGATGGGACAACGGAAATCGTGGAGGATCTGCCAAGTGACCGGAAATATAATTTTAAATGTGGTGTCAACATTATGTTTGGATGCAATAATTTTTGCAGCTATTGTATTGTTCCGTATGTACGGGGCAGGGAGCGTTCCAGAAAGCCGGAGGATATAATTTCGGAGATTAAAAGCCTTGTGGCGGACGGCGTATCAGAGGTAATGCTTTTAGGGCAAAATGTCAACTCCTACGGCAGAAATTTAGAGAAACCCATTACTTTTGCAGAGCTTTTAGAGCGGGTGGAACAAATTGATGGGTTAATGCGCATCCGTTTCATGACTTCCCATCCAAAAGATTTATCTGACGAGCTGATTGCAGTCATGGCAAAATCCTCCAAAATCTGTAAGCATTTGCATCTGCCAATGCAGTCAGGAAGCACGAAGGTGCTTTCTGATATGAACCGACGCTATACAAAGGAAGAGTACCTTACTTTAGTGGACAAAATCAGAAAGGCTGTGCCGGATATTTCACTTACAACTGACATTATCGTGGGATTTCCCACAGAAACGGAAGCGGATTTTGAGGAGACGTTAGATGTGGTAAGGCGTGTCCGGTTTGATTCCGCATTTACCTTTATCTATTCAAAACGCACCGGAACTCCGGCAGCCTCCATGGAAGCTGCCGCAACAGAAAAAGAAGTTAAAGCACGTTTTGACCGGCTGCTTAATGAGGTGCAGGATATTGCAAAGGAAACATGTAAAAGATTTGAAGGCAGCATAATGGAAGTACTGGTGGAGGGATTAGACGAACAGGATGAAAGTCTGCTGACGGGAAGGTTATCCAATAATCTGCTGGTACATTTTCCGGGAGAAAAGGAATTGGTTGGAAGCTTCCAAAATGTGAAACTGGTGGAATCCAAAGGATTTTATTATATGGGAGAAATATCATAACCTAAGGAACTGTTCAGAAATAACTTTCAATATTGCTTGTATTTTTCTACGATAGCACTATTTAAAAATTATTTCTGAACAGTTCCTAAGCATTAGCGCACAGCCCATATTAAACATTAAAACCTGAGTGATGCGGGAGAACTGCTGCATTTCATGGCGGTTTCCTGAGTAATCATTCCCTCTTTTACCAAACGTACTAAATCCATATTAAGCGTATGCATACCAATAGATTGTCCTGCCTGCATAGTAGATTCCATCTGATATGTCTTATCCTGGCGGATTAAGTTGGCAACTGCATCATTACCAATTAGGATCTCAGTAGCTGCTATTCGTCCTTTTCCATCAGCCTTTGGTAAAAGCTGTTGGGAAATAACACCTCGTAATACACTTGCAAGCTGTGTACGAATCTGACTTTGTGAGTGTGGCGGAAATACATCGATGATACGGCTGATGGATTCTGCCGCAGATATCGTATGCAGGGTTCCAAATACAAGGTGCCCGGTCTCAGCTGCAGTTATGGCTGAAGAAATTGTTTCATAGTCACGCATTTCTCCAAGAAGTATTATGTCCGGGTCTTCACGGAGGGCAGAACGCAGTGCATCAGCAAAACTATCCACATCGGTTCCAATCTCACGCTGATGAATAAGGGATTTGCATTCCGTATATACAAACTCGATTGGATCTTCTACTGTTAAAATGTGATCCGCATGGTTACGGTTTATATAATCAATCATGGCAGCCAGAGTTGTGGATTTACCAGAACCGGTAGGACCTGTAACCAAAACAAGGCCTCTTGGCTGTTCTGCAAGTGAAATCAAGGTCTTCTGTGGCATTACCATGTCTTCAAGTTTTGGAATGCTGCTTCCCATAATACGCAGGCATGCAGTGTGATTTTCCTTTTGGTGGTAAAGGTTTACACGGCAGCGAATATTATTTTCTGTCTCGTAAGCGAAATCTAAATCTTTACCATTTTTATAAAGTTCCATATCCTCTTCGTTTAAAATCATTGAAAGAATAATTTCTTCGATAGTCTGCTGTGTATAATTGTTTTCAAAACGGTGCAGTGTACCATAACGACGTCCACATATTCCGGTTTCTACCGTTATATGTATATCAGAACAGTCGTTGTCCTTTGCAAAATTAATAACTGCATCTATTTTTTTCATGTTAGAAATCCCCCTCTGATGAATAAATTTCCATATAATAATAACATAGATTTTGAAATGTGCAAGTAAAAATAATATTATGGTTGGAACTCTCCGCACATTTAGGTGAGTGAGATGAATTGGCACAATACCAAAATTATGCTATAATGTACACAAATTCACTTGCATAAAATTAAACAAATTGGTACATAAAGATTAGTGAGGATACATATGAAATTAAAAAATGTCTTAATAGTGACAGAAGACATTGAACGTTCAAAGAAATTTTACAGGGATTTATTCTGGTTTTATTTTATCTACTTCACAATCCTCCGTTTTTTTGTTAAAATATAGTATCATAATTGATTGTTGATGCATGCAGTAACAGGATAACAGGGAACCGGAGTGCCGGATATGGAAATGAGGTGACATATGACACACAAAGAAAAAGCATACAAGCTTTTACATCATCAGTATCATTGTTCCCAGGCTTTACTGGGGGCGTTTGCACATGATTTCGGATTAGATTTAAAAACAGCATTTAAGATTAGTACATGCTTTGGAGGAGGGATGCGGCAGGGTGGAACCTGTGGCTGTGTCACGGCATCCTTACTGGTGCTGGGAATGGCCATGGGCTTTTATGACTCCCAGGATCGTGAACTTGAGATGTATGGCAATAAGAAAACATCAGAGTTTATACGGTTATTTACTGAAAGAATGAATGGTGCTGTCAACTGTAGGGACATTTTAGGTAAGGACATATCAAAGCCTGATGAAATGGCAGCTATCAGGAAGGAAGGGTTAATTTTGCAAAAATGCCCTCATGCAATTAATACCAGTATTGATATATTGGAGGAAATGTTGGCAGAATACCTGAAAGACGTAACCGAAAGCAGTATTGATTTAGAAGATATTCCGGAAGGGGATGAAATGCATAATTTGCTAAAGGGTATAAGCAGACGCAACCGGTTTCGGAGAAAAGTCAATCATCTTTTATACTCCTCTTCAAGGTGCATAGCATTTATTCAGTTTGATATTCGTAAATTTAAGATTGTTAACGATCTGTATGGTGAAAAATTCGGAGATGAGATTTTGGATTTTATTACCGGGCAGTTACAGGAAATCTGCAATGAAGAGCAGTTTTTCATTAATCTTAGAAGTGATGTATTTATGATAGTGACCGAATATGACAGGGAGAATGAGCTGGTTGATTTTATTCATCAGGTAGATGCTGTAATCAGATGTTTTAAGGATGTTAAGCTTCAGATTTGCTATGGTGTATATACCGTCGAGGACAAGGAAATGGAATTGCGGCAAATGGAGGACAGGTCTGCCATGGCAAGAAAGGCTGCCAAAAATAATATACTTACAAATATTTCATTTTATAAAGAGCAGTTTAAGGTTTCTTTGTATAATAGAAAATTTATTGAGGAAAATATGCAAAGTGCCATTATAGAACAACAGTTTATGATGTATCTTCAGCCCAAATACAGCATTACCAAAAATGAAATAATCGGGGCGGAAGCTTTGGTTCGGTGGTGCCATCCGGAACGTGGCATGATTTATCCAGACCAGTTTATTCCAATCATTGAAGAAAATGGATTTGTAAAAAAGGTGGATTATTATATATGGGAAAAAGCCTGCCATTTTATCCGGAAATGTAAGGATGCAGGCATTGCACACTGTCCTGTCTCCGTAAATGTATCAAGAATCCATCTGCGGGACAATGAATGTATCAGTGTACTTTCTGATTTGATAAAGAACAGCAATATTCCAAAGGAATTGTTAGAGCTGGAAATCACGGAAACTGCAGATGACCAGCAAATCAGCGTGAAGGCCCTGCAGCTAAAGGAAGAGGGCTTTACACTATTAATGGATGATTTTGGAAGTGGTTATTCCTCCCTTAATATTTTGCTGGAAACACCCTTTGATGTTATAAAGCTGGATAGAAAATTTATAGAAAACATGATGGTATCAGGAAAGGGAAAACTCATATTGGAGCAGGTAATCCTGATGGCAAATAAATTAGAGCTTGGGCTTGTGGCAGAAGGTGTGGAAACAAAGGAGCAGATTGACCTTTTACAGAGCATTGGCTGTGATCATGTGCAGGGTTTTTATTATGCAAAACCAATGCCGGAAGATGAGTTTTTTAATCTTTTACATAGGCAGCAAAACACTCCAGATATTAATAAATTCATTACAAATTTATAGAAAGTGAGCATTTTACATATGACACCAATGATGCAGATGTACTGTAAAACAAAGGAAGAATATAAGGATTGCATTCTATTTTACCGTTTGGGTGATTTCTATGAAATGTTCTTTGATGACGCCATAACCGCATCAAGGGAATTAGAGATTACTTTAACGGGTAAGGATTGTGGTATGGAGGAACGGGCACCCATGTGTGGAATTCCATACCATGCCTATGAAAATTATATGAACCGACTTGTGGAAAAGGGATATAAAGTAGCAATCTGCGAACAAGTGGAGGATCCCAAACAGGCAAAGGGACTGGTAAAACGCGAGGTCGTCCAGATTGTTACACCGGGTACAATCATGAGTTCCGGAAGCATAAATGAAACAAAAAATAATTACCTTATGTGCATATATTCAGATGCAGCTATACTACATCATGAAGCGAAACCGCAAAAATCTATGCCACATTACGGGATTTCCTTTGTTGATATTACAACTGGTGATTTTCTTGCAGCCCAGGTAGAGAGTTTTTCAAAAGTAATGGATGAGATAGCTAAATTTAATCCTTCTGAAATCCTTGTAAATGAAGCAATATCAACAGCCCATGATGGCAGACATTTTAACCGCTTAAACAAGCTCCATGAAAAAGAGCATACAATGATTAGTGTAATGGAGGATTGGTATTTTGAATATGACATGGATGAGCGCCTTATTAAGGAGCAGTTTGCTGTTATGAATATAGAGGGGCTTGGACTTAAGGATTATCCCGCTGCCTTATGTGCAGTGGGCTGTCTTGTTTATTACTTAAAGGACACCCAAAAGGGATGTGTTGAGCATATTAACCACTTAAACATTTATCATGTGGAGGATTTTCTTGTCCTTGACAGTGCATCCCGAAGAAATCTTGAGCTTTGTGAAACCATGCGGGATAAAAATAAGCGGGGTTCCCTGTTATGGGTACTTGACAAGACAAAAACTGCCATGGGTGCAAGGACACTGCGGACTATGGTGGAACAGCCCTGCGTACAAAAGGAAACGATAGAGAAACGATTAGATGCTGTGGAAAAATTAAATAATTCCCTGATTACGCGGGATGAGCTTCGGGAATATCTGTCCGCAGTATATGATTTGGAACGGCTAATGACCAGGATTACCTTAAAATCAGCCAATCCAAGGGATTTAATCGCCTTTAAAAATTCTATTGCCATTCTTCCCCATGTAAAAAGTATTTTAAGGGAGTTTGATACCGGTATACTGGCAGAGTATGGAGAAGATTTGGAGGAACTTACCGACCTTTGGCAGATGGTGGAGGATGCAGTTTTAGAAGACCCGCCTATTCTTGTTCGTGAAGGTGGTATCATTAAGGACGGCTATAACGATACAGTAGATGAGTTAAAGCATGCAAAATCCGATGGTAAACAGTGGCTTGTAGATTTAGAGACGAGAGAACGGGAAGCAACCGGTATTAAAAATTTGAAAATCAAATTTAACAAGGTATTCGGTTACTATTTTGATGTAACCAATTCCTTTAAAAATATGGTACCGGAGCATTTTAACAGAAAACAGACCCTTGCCAATTCCGAGCGGTATTCCAGTGATGAATTAGAGGATATTGCAGGCAAAATACTGGGGGCGGAGGACAGGTTATTTGGCTTGGAATATGATTTATTTGCCGGACTTCGGGATAAACTCGGTAAAGAGGTAAAACGGGTGCAGAAGGCAGCAAAAATTGTGGCAGAGCTTGATGCTTTAGCTTCCCTTGCCTATGTGGCGGAGAAAAATCACTTTGTAAGACCTGCAATTAACCAAAACGGGCGCATTTTCATAGAGGAAGGGCGGCATCCTGTGGTGGAGAGGGTACTGGATAATGATTCCTTTATTACAAATGACACATTACTTGATGGACATGAAAACTGCCTGTCAATTATTACAGGTCCCAATATGGCGGGTAAATCTACATATATGCGGCAGGTTGCACTAATTGTCCTGATGGCGCAGATTGGCTCCTTTGTACCTGCCAAATCCGCTGATATCGGTATTGTGGACCGGATTTTTACGAGAGTCGGCGCATCGGATGACCTTGCCTCCGGACAGAGTACCTTTATGGTGGAAATGAGTGAGGTGGCAAATATTTTAAGAAATGCAACTCCTGACAGTCTGCTAATCTTAGATGAGATAGGCAGGGGAACCTCCACCTATGATGGACTTTCCATCGCCTGGGCTGTGGTCGAATACATAAGCTCCATGGATTTGTTAGGTGCAAAGACCTTATTTGCAACCCATTACCATGAATTGACTGAGTTAGAAGGGAAGATTCCCGGTGTCAACAATTACTGCATTTCCGTTAAGGAATCTGGTGACGATATTGTATTTTTGCGTAAAATTATCAAGGGCGGGGCAGATAAAAGCTATGGCATTCAGGTGGCACGTCTTGCCGGAGTACCGGAGGTTGTGCTGTCCCGTGCAAAGGAGATTTCTGCTGAGCTTTCTGCCCATGATGTCAATGTAACTTCCGGGATGGATATCATGCCAAAGATAATGGAGCAGGAACAGCCAAAAAGGGGGCGAGTTAAGAAAAAGGATTCAGACGGACAAATGTCCCTGTTTGGAAATGTTGAGGAGTCCAGTGTGTTAGCGGATATTAAGGCCTTAGATCTTTCTAATATGACACCAATGAAAGCATTGCTTTATCTGAATGATTTGCAGGAACGTTTGAAATGAGGGGGATTTGTCACAACCAACACGAAAATTATTATTGATAAAAATGACCGGAGAACAACACATGATAAAAGTATTAGACCAGGAAACAATTAACAAAATTGCGGCCGGCGAGGTGGTGGAGCGTCCATCCTCCGTGGTGAAGGAGTTAGTGGAAAATGCCATTGATGCGGGAGCTACGGCAGTTACGGTTGAGATTAAAGACGGCGGAACATCATTTATCCGCATTACGGATAACGGGGCAGGTATTGAAAAAGAAGAAGTACCCACTGCATTTGTACGACATGCTACCAGTAAGATTATGACAATAGAAGATTTACTTGGTATAAGCTCATTAGGCTTCCGTGGCGAGGCTCTTGCCAGCATTGCAGCAGTTGCGCAGGTGGAATGTATTACGAAAACACCTCATGCCTTAACCGGACTCCGTTATGAAATTCACGGCAGCAGGGAAATTGCTGCTGAGGAAATCGGCGCACCTACTGGAACCACGATTATCGTGCGCAATCTCTTTTACAATGTTCCTGCCAGAAAAAAATTCCTGAAAACTGCTACCACGGAGGGAAGTTATGTCACGGAGCTTATTACCCGGCTGGCCCTTTCCAAGCCGGAGATTTCTTTCAAGTATATTATAAATGGCAATAATAAAATTGCCACCTCCGGAAATGGTAAGCTTCAGGATGTAATTTACCATATTTACGGCAAAGATGTGTCTGTAAACCTTCTTCCGGTAAAACGCAGCATGAATGGATTTTCTGCGGAAGGCTATATAGGAAAAGCTTTTATTTCAAAGGGAAACCGGAGCTTTGAACACTATTTTGTAAACGGACGTTATATTCGGAGCAATATTGTAACAAAGGCAATTGAAGAAGGATACAAATCCTTTGTCATGATACACAAATTTCCCTTTACCTCCCTGCATTTTTCGGTGGACAGTGAAAAATTAGATGTCAATGTGCATCCCACAAAAATGGAATTTAAATATTCAGACGGAGAGCAGTTGTTTGATTTTGTAAAGGAAACCGTACGACATGCATTATTGCAGGAGGAAATGATTCCTGATGTATCTCTGCGCACAGCAAAGGAACAGCGGGAAATTACCATTGAACAGCAAAGACGGGCTGCTTTACATGTGCCTGAGCCCTTTGAAAAGGAAGCGAGGGCAAAGCGGTATCAGGAGGCCGTCATTTTACATAACCGGGATAAGGCACATGATTCAAAAAATGATGTGCCTGTTGGTGAAACCATATCGGCTGCAAAGACCCGGCAGACGGAGAAAGCCATACTGGCTGCACAAATTCCAAAGTCAGGAGAAAGCATACCGGAAAAACAGGATGGACAGGCAGGTAAAACCATACCGGAAACAAAAACGCAGCAAACAGCAAAGGAAATTTCAACTGTCAGAATGCAGCGTTTGGAAGAAAATGGAGAAATCATAAAGGAAAAAAGAACAGCAAACGAAGAAGATACCATCAAAGGACCGATACTCACCGGCAGCACACAACAGATGGAATTAAACGTGGATAGATTCATTTCCGAGGAAGCCCGCAAAAAGCACCGTGTCATTGGACAGGTCTTTAAAACCTACTGGCTGGTGGAATATGAGGACAAGCTTTATATTATGGATCAGCATGCTGCCCATGAAAAAGTAATGTTTGAACGGCTTATGCTAAAAATGTCGCAAAAAAATGTGCTTTCCCAACAGCTATTGCCACCTAAAGTCTTGCATTTAAACAGCGTGGAACACGGGCTTGTTATGGATAAATTATCGTTATTTGAACAGACGGGCTTTGACGTTGAAGATTTTGGAGATGATTCTATTGTAATCCGTTCCATACCGGACGATATTATGGGAGTGGATCCTCAGCTTTTGTTTGACGGTCTGTTAAACGCCCTTTTTGAAGATGCAGGCAGAATTGATATAGATTTCTTTGTGGAAAAGCTATCCGGTATGGCATGTAAAGCCGCAATTAAGGGAAATACGAACATTTCGTTTCAGGAAGCTGATGCATTGATCGATGAACTGTTGACTCTTAATAATCCATATAACTGTCCGCATGGCAGACCAACCATGATTGCGCTTTCAAAAACAGAACTTGAACACAAATTTAAAAGAATTCAGGACTGATTCATACCCCCGCTGTTTGCGCCAAAGCTTTGAATGGAAATCGGATATAAACAACATATAAAAGGAGCAGACATGGAACAATTATACAGTCAAATAATTACAAAAAATCATATTTCAGGCAAAAGACCAATTATCATTTTAACCGGACCAACAGCAGTGGGTAAGACGGAAATTTCCATACGCCTTGCCAAAGCAGTAAACGGTGAAATAATTTCAGCGGATTCCATGCAGGTGTACAAATTTATGGACATTGGAACTGCTAAAATATCATCAAAAGAAATGCAGGGAATAGAACATTATCTCATAGATGTACTTAACCCAACGCAAGATTTTAACGTAGTGATGTTTCAACGAATGGCGAAGCATGCAATGGAGCAGATTTATGCCAAAGGGAAAATTCCTATAATTGTGGGAGGAACAGGTTTTTATATTCAGGCACTTTTGTATGACACCATTTTTGAGGAAACTCAGGAATCCCCCTACCGCAGCGAGTTGACACAGTATTATGAACAGTATGGAGCCCATATGCTGCATGAAAAGCTTAAGAAAATTGATCCCATTTCTTATGAACAAATTCATGAAAACAACATTAAAAGGGTAATCCGTGCACTCGAATTTTATCATGATGCGGGTTATCCCATATCCAGGCATAATATAGAGCAGCGGCACAGGGAGTCACCTTATAATTTTGTATATTTTGTATTAAATGATGACAGAAAGCTTTTATATGACAGAATAGAGAAGCGCATTGATGCCATGATAAAAGATGGTCTTGTTGAAGAGGTTGCAAATCTCCTTTCCATGGGATGTACAAGGGATATGGTGTCCATGCAGGGATTAGGCTATAAAGAAATCATTCCCTATCTGAACGGGGAATGTACGCTAGAAGAGACGGTCTATATTCTGAAGCGTGACACAAGACATTACGCAAAACGTCAGTTGACTTGGTTTAGAAGAGAAAAGGAGATTACATGGATAGATAAACCTTCTTTTTCTTCTGTAGAAGGCATGCTTCAATTTATGCTGTTACAGCTGATCGAAAAACAAATAATTATAGGTGATAGGAATATTACAGAATAAGGCAGGCAATCAATTTTGCAGGGCAAAATTGGTTACAAAGAACGGAGGATATACAAATGAACAAAAATTTGGAAAATTATTATCAGGACATGGGAATTTCACAAAAAGTATTTAATTTATGTCAGGAAATTGAACATTCATTGAAAGAGCGCTTTGAAAAAATTGACTATGTTACAGAATGCAATCAACTAAAAGTATTAAAGGCAATGCAGGATCACCATTTATCTGAATCACATTTTGCCCCTACTACAGGATATGGATATAATGATACTGGACGGGAGACGTTAGAAAAGGTCTATGCGTCTATTTTTCATACTAAAGCAGCTCTTGTCCGTCCACAAATAACCTGTGGTACGCATGCGCTGGCACTTGCTTTGTCTGCAAATCTGCGCCCGGGAGACGAACTCATATCTCCGGTTGGAAAACCTTATGATACAATGGAAGAAATCATTGGAATAAGGCCATCAAAAGGCTCCTTGGCAGAGTATGGCATAACTTACAAACAGATAGAATTATTAGATGATAAATCATTTGATTATTACAGTCTTCAAAATGCTATTTCTGATAAAACAAAAATGATTACAATCCAGCGTTCAAAGGGTTACCTGACCCGCCCAACCTTTAGTGTAAAGCAGATTGGAGAACTTATTTCCTTTATAAAGCAAATCAATCCCGATATTATCTGTATGGTTGATAACTGTTATGGTGAATTTGTAGAGCTTGATGAGCCTTCTGATGTTGGTGCTGACATGGTTGTTGGTTCCCTGATAAAAAATCCGGGTGGAGGACTTGCACCTATCGGAGGGTATATATGTGGTACAAAAGAATGTGTAGAAAATGCGTATTATCGTTTGACTGCTCCTGGATTAGGAGGAGAAGTCGGAGCCTCACTCGGTGTAAACAAAGATTTTTTCCAGGGACTTTTTCTTGCTCCGCAGGTAGTTGGAGGTGCACTTAAGGGAGCAATTTTTGCAGCAAGCTTATATGAATATCTGGGTTATGAATGTACACCGGCTGCAGCTGAAAGCAGACATGACATAATACAGGCTATTACTTTTCACGATCCGGATAAAGTCATTGCTTTTTGTGAGGGGATTCAATATGCAGCACCAGTAGATTCATTTGTAAACCCGACACCATGGGCAATGCCGGGATACGATTGTGATGTTATTATGGCAGCAGGTGCTTTCATATCCGGTGCTTCAATTGAATTATCTGCCGATGCGCCAATTCACGAACCATATACTGTATATTTTCAAGGTGGATTATCTTATGATCATGCCAAATTTGGCATAATGAAATCTCTGGCGCAATTGGAAAGCAAGGGATTAATACATATTCCGAGCTAGTTTGAATGCAACCTTGTGAAATTTGTATAAATGTGATATACTTTTCTTTGTTTGATTAAGGAGTAGCTAAATTATGGCATTGAATTCAAAAAAAAACAATTGGACACTTTTAGTTATATTGTTATGCGGTATCGTATTAGGCGGCTATCTGGGAACACTGGCATCAAATGTATCCTTTTTAAGCTGGCTTAACTATGGAAATACTTTTGGACTAACCTCTCCAATTGTTTTAGATTTAGGTATTTTAGTATTGACTTTTGGTTTAACAATTTCTATTAATATTGCCAGTATAATTGGACTGATAATTGGTATTATTTTATATCGTTTTATTTAGGAGTAAGAATATATGGATTTTCATGATAAGAGAGAGATTCCACCCAAATACATATATTTGTTTTTAGCGTTTGTATGTTTTATCTTATTAATACTTTCTGCTATTTTTGAAAGTAAGTTTTCTGCTTTAAAAGCAGTTACAAGTGCTATAATTACACCGATGCAGGAAGGAATCAACGGCGCAGGTTCTTCTATTTATAATAAAGTTACGATTGAAAAAGAAAAAGAAGCTTTGATGGAAGAGAATAAAAAACTTTCAGAACTGCTGGATGAAAAGTCTGCCCAGATTAAAATATATGAACAGGAAAGTTACGAATTAAAGCGTCTGCAGCAGCTTTTAGAACTTCAGGAGCAATATACGGATTACAAAACCATTGGGGCACGTGTAATCGCTACCGATTCCACAAACTGGTTTTCAACTTTTATTATCAATAAAGGAGAAAAAGATGGTGTAAAAGTCGGCTGCAACATATTGGCAGGTAACGGTCTTGCAGGTATCGTCACTGAGGTAGGGACAGATTATGCAAAGGTTCGTGCACTAATTGATGATAACAGCAATGTTAGTGCCAATATTTCAGGAACAAAGACATTATGCACTGTTTCAGGAGATCTGAATGTAATTGAAGACGGATATATTAATGTTGGATATATCAATAAAGCAGATATTATTGAAGATGGTTCTGAATTGGTAACATCACATGTCAGCGAGAAGTTTTTACCGGGATTATTGATTGGATATATTACAGACGTAGAAATGGACGCAAACAACCTGACTCAGTCTGCAAAGTGTATTCCTGCTGTTGATTTTACAAATCTACAGGAAGTTTTGGTGATTTTAGATTTAAAATCTGATTTTAAAACTAATTCAGTAAATAAAAATATATATGACAGTATATCAGATTCTTCAGAAGAAGGCGGACAAAATGAGGGCATACCCGATAATCAGAAGTCATCAGAGGATAGTACGAATGAATCGGAAGATTCGGAAGATAATGAAGATTCTGCAGGAAATAGCAGAGAAGAATCAGAGGATGACGGAAATCATACAGGAAACAGCGGAGATGAGTCAGGAGATAATCAGGATCCGGCAGAGGAATAATGGAGACAAACTATGAAGCGTTGTATCACAATTGGAATCATTATTATAATATGTTTTTTATGCCAGTCTACCGTATTTCATTTTTTTGAACTTTCAGGTGTTGTTCCTAATTTATTACTGATTGTTACAATGTCCTTTGGATTAATGCGTGGTAGAAAAGAGGGGCTTTTAGTTGGATTTTTCTCCGGTTTGATGGTTGACATTTTTTTTGGAACTGTGTTAGGTCCGTATGCTTTTATTTATATGACACTAGGATATATTAATGGTTTTTTTCACCGTATATATTATGTTGAAGATGTACTGCTTCCAATGACAATGATTGCATTAAATGATTTTACTTACAATATTATTATTTATGCTGTATTTTTTCTTTTACGTAATAAGTTTGACTTTACCAGATATTTCATGAATGTAATTTTACCAGAAATGATTTATACTATTTTGATT
>JAIDHZ010000392.1 GCA_029052995.1 Lachnospiraceae bacterium
AATTTGAAGTATATGAAATATTTTTATGAATTGTATTCTGAATTTGAAAATCGTCCTCAAGTTGAGGACAATTTAGGTATAAGATCGTATCAGTGGTAGATGTCTAAGACAAACCTGGAGGAAAAGAAGTATGGAAATACAATTATTTTATAAAAGAATAAAACAGAAGTGCCCATTTGGCTTGAAAAAATGGATACTTCATTTCGGAAATGCTATCGGATAAGAATACAAACGTGGTATTATTAGAATTAGGAGTTGGCTTTAAGATATGAAAGAGAGAATGCAATGATTATACAGACAGGAATGCGGACAGATATTCCGGCATTTTACCATGAGTGGTTACTGAATAGAATAAACGATTGTGCGGGCTGTATGACAGTAAGCACTTTTGAGACAGCGCTGCATAGTCATCTCGATGTGCCAAAGAGAAAGACGAATCAGCGTAATGGTCAGTGTGCATGCCTGCTTGGTGGTAGTATGCCCGGTGATGTGATTCATGATGCAGTTCAGAAAAGCTGGATAGATGGGCAGATGAGATTTGACTTTGAATGATTAGGCAGGTGATTGTGATGAACCAATAAAGACCAAAAATGAAGGGGATAAGAGCCGGGAAAGTGTTGAAATTGTAAGTTTGTTTTATGCTTGTTGAAACATAGGAATTGTGATATCCTTATCTAGTGTAATGATTTGCAATTAACTCGATTATATTTTATTGAGAAATGCTGATAAATACTGCATTCCCAAAGTGTAGTTATTTAAAAAACGCTGTACTGGTAACGCCAAATACTTAATGAGATAGGAGACTATGATGAAAGGATATTTGAATGTGGACAGGTATGAAGACAGTATTTCAATCTGTTTTTATATCGAGCAGGAAAAACCATTTTCCATAGGAGAGAAAATGAATGAGATTTGTGAAGATGCCTATATGAATGGATACAACTGGGAGGCATTTTTCAATTATTATCTTGAGAAAGAGGCACCAGAACTATTAGACGATTTATATACGGACCCGGAGGCGGGAATGTATGCAGCTTATTATGATTTCTCAGCTGAAAATGAGAAAAAAGCGGAAAAATTTGCTGCTCTGATAGAAGATTTAATTGAAAATGAAGACAAGATTTACCGTATACTGCGGGAAAACGGGGATGAAATAGAATGGGATTAATTGTATGCCCGTAAAACAGACAATAAAGAAAAGAGGCTGGTTTTATTATGGAAAAGAAAAAGTTTGAAAAACTGCATATACAACACATTTTATGGATGCTGACCACCATTTTTATACTAAGTTTGGTGTTTTCTTCCGGCACAGCCTTTGCCGCAGCAGATACGGTGGTTCCGGCTGACACAGCCGGAGAAATCCAGTTTACCAAAAGCACTACCACGATAAAGGCTGGAAAGACCTATACCTTTAAGGCTTCTGCCACTGGAACGGACGAGCCTGTCACCTTTGAAAGCTCAAATGAAAAGGTTGCCAAAATTGACAATCATGGAAAAATGACTGCGATAAAAGCCGGAACTACAAGCATTACCGCCCGTGCTGGTCGTCTCGCCGTCTCTGTCAAGGTAACCGTTAAGTCAAAGAAAATAGTTGCATTAGACCCCGGTCATACCGGTGTTGTTGCCGGCGGTACAGAGCCAATCGGTCCAGGCTCTAAAACCATGAAAGCGAAGGATGCCTCTGGAACAAGAGGTGTTGTTACCAAAATTCCGGAATACGAGCTTACCCTGTCCCTTGCAAAAAAGATGAAAAAACTCTTAGAGGCACGGGGTTATAAGGTTGTCATGACAAGAACCAACAGCAAGAAGCCACTTAGCTGTGTATCCCGCGCCAAAATTGCCAACAAAGCAAAAGCCGACATTTATGTCCGCATCCATGCTGACGGTATTGACAACCGGTCCGTTTCCGGGGCCTCTGCCTTATACCCTACAAAGTCAAATCCTTATGTGGGAAAGCTGAGCAAAAAGAGCAAAAAACTTTCCAGATGTATCTTAAATGCTATGTGTAAAAGAGCAAAAGCGAACAACCGCGGACTTAGTCCGAGAGACGATTTAAGCGGCTCCAACTGGGCTAAAATGCCGGTAACCCTGATTGAAGTCGGATTCATGACCAATCCTGCAGAAGACCGGAAAATGGCCACTGATAAATACCGGAACAAGCTGGCACGGGGCATGGTAGAAGGAATTGACAATTATTTCGGCTATTAAACCCTGCTGCACGTTTTGTTTGGGCGATACTGGTAGAACAGTGGGGTATGGGGATATTTATGCCGTATCTACAGTGGAAAAAATTATTACAATGATATCTTCGGAAACTATTGTTATAGCTGTAAGAAGTACAGATTGGAAACATATTTTGGCTGAAATATGCGAAAATTGACGAGGATGACTGGAAAGATTATGTTCAACATCAGTTAATAGATAGTGCAGAATTTTTGGAGCAGATTAAATATCATAAGGTGGAAACGGACAGCAATACCATTGAACCTGCTTATCCGCCCTCTGTTTTGCTGGAAGAAGGTGATGATGAATGAGCAGGTAGTAAGTGAACGATTTGATGTTGAAGACATTCGGAAAATTCAGGAATATAATTCATTAAGGCATATTCAGATGACACCAGAGGAAATTATTGCAGATACAAAAAAGGGGATGAAAGAATTAAGAAGATGCTTCAGGAACGTAAATGCGTGAAAGCATAATTTCAAAAAAGACATTTGCTGATTTAGTAAGTGTCTTTTTTGTATCTAAAAGGGGAGGTGCTTGCATGGTAGTCGGGAAAGCTTGGCATAAAAATAACAGGAGAATTTTGCAACAAGTTCTAGGAGAGTGTTTGATAAAAGGAAATGGTACAGAAATCTAGTAAAATTAATACTTCAAGAAAATATAAGAATCTATATAACTTCCCCCTCTTTCTTACAAAATCGTAAGCTTTCCTGTCATGTGTTTGTAATCTTTTTACGTTATAATGCAAATAACATCTAAGAGGTTTTGCATGAAACTTTTCATTGCACATGAAAAAAATCAAGAGAGAATACGGGAGGTGTCAAATGGATGATTATAAGAAACTGGCAGTACGATATTTACAAATGAATAAAAAGCGTACAGCGTTTACTATTGCCGGAGTGACCATTGCAGTTATGGTTTTATTTGTCATATTGAATCTTGGCTGGAGCTGGGTGCTGCATTACAGGGAACAGATTAGAGAGGAAAACAACTACGAGATTGTACTACTGACTGAATCTGAAGAAAAGATTGAACAGATGCTTGCGGATAACAAAATAAAAGATGCTTACTTAGGAAGCTATTATTATGTATCCCAAAATGGGGATAAGCTTTATCCCAATGCATTATATGTAAATACCATTAATCCGTATAATATGAATTCTATTTTGAAGCAGTTAAAGGCTGATTATGGAGTTGAGGGGGAACATAATCCACAGCTTGCAATGACATATTTTAATGATGGGTCGGATAATTTATTTGTCATACTCCTGCTGCTTGTGCTGCTGTTTTCTTATATTTTTGCAATTTTTGGTGTGGGGATTATAAGAAATTCCATTCAGCTTTCTACCCTGGAGCAGATTAAAGACTATGGTAATCTGCGCTGTATAGGTGCATCGAAAGGACAGTTGAAGACATTTATCTATTTAGAGGGTGCCATTATGGAAACAAGTGGAATTCTTATCGGTATCCTGCTTGGAACCGGAATATCGGTAATTGCAGGACATTTTATGAAAATGAAGGCAGGATTTCATTTTGTGCCGCTTGTTCCCATTGCCATTGCCTTTTTGGGAGACCTTTATTTTGCCATGCAGGAAAACTGTAAAGTAATTGCCCATATGACGCCGATTAGTGCAGTTCGGGGTGAGTACAAAATCCGTAAAGAAAAAATAAAGGTACGTAACAGCAGGATTATCGGAAAACTGTTTGGTGTGGAGGGCGATTATGCCTATAAAAATATAATGCGCAGTCCGGGCAGATTTTTTAAAACCGTATTTACAATCGGGCTTGGAATTGCGGCATTGATTGCAGGCGGGGGAGTAAGCAGAAACTTTTTATATGCAGAAGACATGATAAACGAAAGATATAATTACTATCAGGTGTATGTTGAAGCCTTCGGGAACTATTGGAATACGGCAGAAGAGATTCATGCCGCCCTGCCATCAATGGAAAAATTAGAGGGACTTGCGAAAATAAACAGTGTTAAAAAAGTAAAAAGAATGTATTCTTCAGATGTTATGCTGGTAGAGGATAGTATGCTCAATCACGCTTCGGAGCAATATGCCAATGAGACATCTGCGGGTGAAATTAGTGGAGCTGTACAGGAAAGAATGGAACAGGCAAAGCAGGCAAGAGACAAAGGTGTTTATATATTTGAAGATGGTTATACAGGTGAGCAGTATTATGGGACGGTGAAGTGCTACGGCTATGATGATGAGGACTATGCCCGATATAAGAAAGCTTTAGTGGAGGGAACTTTGGATATCAGTGATCACGGTTTGGTTTTGGTCAACGGAGGAACGCTTGCAAAAAAGGAGGAGGATACAGAGAGCTTAGGCGTAGAATTTATAAATGTCACCTTGACGGATTACAAGGTGGGAGACACGGTTAAAATCGTTGATATGAAAAAATTGAAGGAGACTGTTCGAAAACGGATCGCAAAGTTGGATATAGATGAGACACCGGCAAAATCAACATCACAGGCAGACGAAACAGACGATCAGGGCTTTATGGAGGAAGATACAGCCGGTGCGGACCGGGTAAGGGAGGAAGAGGAAAGACGGAGTGCGAATGATAAGGAGAAGCAAAGAATTGCCTATGAGTGCTGGCAGGAGCTGATACAGGAGGGGGCGTATGAAACCTATACGATTGAGGGAATTGTAGATAAGGATGTAAATCATGAAACAATATTACCCTGTTTTGTGCTTCCGCTTTCGCATTACCATGACTTAACGGGGACGGATGAAACAGAAAATACCGGTATGCAGTATCATGTTGAAAACTATTTGGTTGGTGAAAGTATTGCAAATTACATTTACGATAATATGGTTGATTTAGATATGAATTGTGATATATCTATGTATGTAGTTGAGATGGAACTGATAAAGCAGATGAAAAATGTACTATATGTCATTGATGTTTTTGTCCTGTTTATTGTCAGCATGAGCAGCTTTAATATTATTAATACCACAGCAAGTAACCTTCAATTGAGAAAGAAGGAATTTGCACAGCTCCGGGTAATCGGGATTTCAAGAAAACGTCTGATTAGGATTGTGCTGTTGGAAGGTGCCATTACGGCAATTATAGCAAATATTTTAGGAATTATTGCAGGCTGTGGAATGGGATATCTGTTTAACTGGTTTGTTTATATGCTGACAGGTATAAAATACCGGCTTCCGATTTTATTTATATTATTAGGGATAGTATTGTCCTTTGCCCTGCTCTGCGGATCTATTTATTTCCCATTAAAAGACTTAAAGCAGGATATGGCAGCAGACCTTGCGGCCAGTGGAGAGTGAAGGGGAACATACTGCTTTGAGGTGAAGGGGCAAAAATATATTTTGTTATATGTGCACTGCAAAATGAAGAAATGGAAAGCATTTTCATTGCTGAATGAAGATGGTATAAATAACGATAAAGTCCGGATAGTACAAGGAGGATATGAAAATGGATATTATAACAATGGAAGATGTGACAAAGGTATATGGTGAAAATGAGACAAGGGTATGGGGGCTTGATCATGTCAATCTGACTGTGCAGCAGGGAGAAGTGCTGGCGGTTGTCGGTGCTTCCGGGTCAGGAAAGTCAACATTACTGCACATTTTGGGCGGTGTGGATACGCCTACCAGTGGAAGGATTGTGGTGGATGGCAAAGATATAACTAAATTAGATGATGAGCAGATGTCAGTGTTCCGCAGGAGAAAGATTGGGTTTGTATTTCAGGCATATCATTTGATTCCCGTGTTGACGGTGGAAGAGAATATTACCATGCCGATTCTGCTTGATCACAGAAAGCCGGATAAGGAATATGTGGAGCATATTATGGATTTGTTAGGGCTTCAGGATCGCAGGAAGCATTTGCCGAACCAGCTATCCGGCGGACAGCAGCAGCGAGCGGCGATTGCCAGGGCATTGGCAAACCGTCCGTCCTTAATTCTTGCAGATGAGCCAACCGGTGCATTGGATTCCAAAAATGGTAGTGAGGTGATTAATCTGCTGAAAAATTCTGTTAAGCAGTTAAACCAGACACTGGTGCTGATTACTCATAATGTGGACATTGCCTGCGAAGCAGACAGGATTATTAAGATTGCAGATGGTAAAATTGTGGAATAGGAGATGGGATGGATGAAAAAAATAACTGTATTTTTTGTGTGTATAATGTTAGGCATATTTACATTTAGTGGACAGGTAAAAGCGGCGACACCAAGAGTAATGGTTTCAGATTATTCCATAAAGGAGGGGGAGGTAACTGCAGGGGAGGAATTTAATCTACAGGTGATGCTGAAAAATACAGCAGCTAAAGCAGTAAAAAATATTAAGCTGACCTTAAGTACAGAAAATGGCGAGCTGCTGCCGGCAGAAGGTGCCGGTACGGCATATGTCAGTGAAATTGCTGCTGATAGTGAAGAAAAGATTTCCTTTGCGATGAAGGCAGTCAGTGGACTGGAGGAAAAATCCTATAAGCTTTCTTTAAAAACAGAGTATGAGAGTATTGGTGGCTATGAATATACGGTGGAGGATGCAATCTTTATTCCGGTCACATTAAAGCAGAGAGTATCTGTAACAGATATAATGATTCCGGAGGAGGAAATCCGGTTGGGGGATTCTGTTGAAATTATCGCATCAATTAACAATTTGGGCGAGGGAACCCTTTACAATGCATGTGCCCGTGTTTCCGGTTACAATATTGCTGACCAGGAAAGTTATATTGGAAATATTGAATCAGGGAAAACAGGTACGGCAGATGTGATAACCAAGGCGGTGGCGCTATATAAGCAGGGAGAAAAAAATATCATCACCATTTCTTATGAGAACCAGAAGGGAAAGGTGATGGAGAAGGAATTCCTGATTAATGTAAGTGAAGTACCGGGTGAAATTATGGTACAGGAGCCTCACTATTCGGATTTGGAACAGGTAAAAACAAGTACGAGCAAAACGGAAACGGTAAAGCTGGCCTTATGGATTGCAGCAGTGATTACCGTGGTTGTGGCGCTTATTTTTTTGTGGATTAGAAGAATGAAACGGAAAAAGGCAATTTTAGATGAATTTTAGGAGCGAAGTATATGGCATGGATATGGCATTTATGTATATCAAATATGAAAAAACGGGGAATCCGTACATTGCTTACGATTTTAGGCGTAGTAATCGGCGTTATTTCCATAGTGTCGATGGTGTCCATTGGTATCGGTGTAAAAAGTGAATTGATGTCAAGCGTGGAAGATATGGTCAGTATAAAAGAAATTACGGTTATAGGTGAGATGGAGGGGAAACGTAAGGACAGGATGCTTACAGACCGTACAATCTCCGATATGCAAAAGATAGAAGGCGTTGTTTCGGTTTATCCGCAACTTACGGTTAACGGTATTATGTGGTATGGAAATTATATTAACTATGGTGAAATATATGGCGTTCCGACAGAGTATCTGGAACAGATGGAATTAACAGATGGCAGGCTTCCGTCTGCTAAGGGAATAAAACCGGAGCTTGTGTTTGGAAAGAGCCGGCAGGAAGGCTTTTATAATGAAAACAGCGGACTGATGTATGGTGAATCTCCCGGTGCAAAAAGCACTCTGACCGGAGAGAATGTACGATTAAGTCTTGGCTATGACATGAATAATGCGGAAAGCTATCACTTAAGCGTTGTGGGGACAACAGCCAGGCAATATGATTACAACATTTATACAGATATCGGTGTGCTGAAAAAGTTTTTGAAAAAACATTTAAAGGATGGTCTGCTTATTGACCAGCCGGTAAATGAAAACGGAGAAAATTATAATGACTGGGTGTATGCCGCGGCAGTTGTTGTCGTGGAAGATATGGAACAGATAGACAGCGTGGTAAAAAGATTACAGGACATGGGTTTCCAAACCATAAATGAAAAGGAAACGGTGGATTCCATGCAGAAGATGATAAAGATTGCACAGATTCTGCTTGCAGGCATCGGTATGATTGCACTGGTGGTTGCGGTAATTGGAATCAGTAATACCATGACCACGGCAGTATACGACAGGATTAACGAAATTGGAATCTTAAAGGTGCTTGGCTGTGACCCTGATGAGCTTCAATTTTTGTTTTTAATGGAGTCCGGTATCTTAGGCGGTGTGGGTGGATTAGTCGGGATTCTTTTTTCCTACGTTGCCATGGAGCTTTTGGTAAACAGACTGGCGGTTAAATTGATTGGTCTGCAAAAGGGAACGCAACTGGCTGTAATTCCTTTGTGGCTAGCATTTGCAGCTTTGGTGTTTGCCATTGTGCTTGGTTTATTTGCCGGATATTTTCCTGCACGGTGGGCGGCAAAATTAAAACCGATTGATGCGGTGCAAAAGAGATGAAAGGTAAAATATACTATTGACAATTAGGGGATTCATATTTTAGTATAGTGTATATAGTTGAAATGTAAGTTATTATAATTCTGCCGCCTTTAAACGATGTGCAGTTCATGCAATAAAACGCTAAAGAGAATGGCTGGTATATCCGGCAACAATATACATGCAAGGAGTGATATGATTGGCAAATTTATATGATGAACTTATAAGTAAAGAAAAAAAATTATGCGTTATGGGTATGGGTTACGTAGGTCTGCCAATTGCTTTAAGTTTTTCCAATGCTTTGGATGTAATCGGCTTTGATATTAATAAAGAGAAAATCAATAATTTGAAATCGGGAATTGATATTACAGGGGAAATAGCAGAAGGAGCTTTGGAGAATTGTAATATCTGTTTTACTGCAGAGGAAGAGAAACTGGAAGAAGCTTCTTTTTTTATTATTGCTGTACCGACACCGATTGATGATAATAAGATGCCGGATCTTTTTCCGTTGATAAGTGCCAGCACATTGGTTTCTAAACATATGAAACAGGGGGCTGTTGTGGTTTATGAATCCACTGTTTATCCGGGACTGACAGAAGAGGTATGCGTACCTATTTTAGAGAAGGATTCTGGTTTGGTATATAAGAAGGATTTTAAAGTAGGGTATTCTCCGGAAAGAATTAATCCGGGCGACAAGGTTCATAGGTTAGAAAACATTGTAAAGATTGTCAGTGGATGTGATGACGAGACAAGAGAACTGGTTGCAAATGTTTATGAACTGGTGGTAAAGGCGGGTGTTCACCGTGCGGAAAGTATTATGGTTGCGGAAGCAGCAAAGGTAATTGAAAATTCTCAAAGAGATATTAATATTGCATTTATGAATGAATTGTCAATTATTTTTAGTAAGATGGGAATTAACACGAAGGATGTTTTGAAAGCGGCATCCACAAAATGGAACTTTCTTGATTTTAAGCCGGGGCTGGTAGGCGGACATTGTATTGGGATTGATCCGTATTATCTGACTTATCAGGCACAAAAATTAGGATATCATTCGGAGGTAATTTTAGCTGGGCGTCGGATTAATGACAATATGGGACAATATATTGCCGGATGTATGGTTAAAAAAATGATTGAATCCGATATCAATGTGAAGGGAGCAAAGATTGGCATTTGGGGCTTTACATTTAAGGAGAATTGTCCGGATATCCGAAATACAAAAGTAATTGATATTGTTAAGGAATTAGCAGAGTATCAAGTTTCATCTGTTCTTGTAGACCCTATAGCAGATGCTCTTGAAGCACAGGCTTTATATGGAGTAGATATTATAAATCCAGAACAGGTGGAAGAGGGGAGTATGGATGGAATTATTGTGGCAGTTTCACATAAAATCTTTTATGACTATCTGCCAGAGGACTGGAGTAAATATTATAAAAAAGAAATATCTAATAAAGTGATTGCTGATATAAAAGGAATTTATAATGAGCAGGAATTTGACAAAGAAGGGTATACATATTGGAGCCTATAGGAGGAACAGTTCTATGAAGATTGGTTTTTTAATAGGTAATATGAGCCATACGGGAGGTACAGAAAGAGTACTTCAGCTAATCGCAAATGGACTGAATCAAAGGGGATATCAAATTGTTGTTATCAGCATGTGGGGAAAAAAAGAACTTGCGTTTCCGTTGAATAAGCAGATAAAGAGATACCGGCTTGCAGTAGAATATCCAAAGGGAATAGAGAAGAATTTAAAAAACATTGTGTCCCTTTATCAGATTGTTAAGAAAGAACAAATTACAGTGCTGATTGATGTAGACTTGATTTTGACATTCTACAGCCTGCCCGTAAAATTGTGTCTGCCGGAGCTTAGACGTATTTCATGGGAACATTTTAATTACTATTATCAATTTCGGAAGAATAATAGAATTCGCAGGCTTGCTATGCGGATGGCAGCAAGATTTTCCGATGTAGTACTGGTTTTGTCAAAAGAAGATAAATCCTATTACAGCAATCATTTAAACATTCATGGCCGCTTGTGCCAGATTTATAATCCCAATACTTATGAAGGAGTAGTTGGTGGAAAAACAGAAACAAAAATGGTTTTTGCAGCAGGAAGACTTACTAAGGCAAAGGGATTTGACTATTTATTGCAAAGCTGGGAGCTTTTGGAGCAAGATTTTCCAGACTGGAAATTGGTGATTGCAGGGGATGGAGAAGAGAAAGAAGCCCTGCTTAGAAGTAAGAGAGAGAAAAAACTGAAATCAGTAGATTTTATTGGTTGCGTTGCAGATATAGAGTCCTATTATAAAAAAGCGGCTTTTTTTGTGCTGCCGTCCAGAAACGAAGGATTTGGGATGGTATTAATTGAAGCTATGGCATATAAAAAGCCGGTTGTCAGCTTTGACTGCAAGGCGGGACCAAGAGATATTATTAAAGATGGGGAGAATGGTTTTTTAGTTTCGACAGGTGATTATCAGAGCTTTGCTGCTAAGATGCGTATTTTGATGGAGTCAGAAGAACTGCGTAAACGTATGGGAGAAAAGGCTCAAAAATCTACACAGCGTTTTGATATAGAAAGAATTCTTGCAAAGTGGGAAGATTTATTAGAACTGATGAAATAGGGATTTATATATTTTTAAATTTGATAGTATGCTAAGTGGGGAGATTGAGTTATGAATATATTAGTGACATTGAATGACAATTATATAAAACCGTTGTTTATTATGTTAGAATCCTTATTTAATCACGAGAGAAAACCGATGAATATTTATATGTTTTATTCGGATGTTTCTAAGGTGAACAGACAGCGGCTTAGTACATATATTAAAAGGCAGGGAAGCTGTTTTATTCCAATTTATGTTGAAAATAACGCTTTTGGTGAGGCACCTGTTTTTAATTATTTTACAAAGGAAATGTATTATCGGCTTCTTTGCAGTGAACTTCTGCCCGAGAAGGAGGAACGGGTTCTATATCTGGATCCTGACATTCTGATCAGAGGAGCTGTTTCTCCTTTATATGAAATGGATTTTTCAGGGAAGATGATAATAGGCATGGAAGATTATGCTATTAACAACATGCTCATGGATAAAAAGAAAGCAATCGGATTTACCAAAAAAGATTCCTATATTAATTCGGGTGTGTTATTATTTAACTTAAAAAAGATGCGGGAAGATTTTGTACTGGAAGATTTTATTTATATTTTGGAAAAATACAGAAGTGTAGTTTCTTTTCCTGATCAGGATGTGATTAATCTTTATTTTAAAAATGACATAAAGCTTGGAGAACGTATTTACAATTACAATACAGGTTATGGAAGTGTTAGTGGAATGCTTATGCACATATTGGGGAAAAAAGATGTGAAAGAGCCTGTGATTGTCCATTATATGGGAAAATCAAAACCGTGGCAGGTGGACTATTACGGAAAGTATTTTTTTGAATATTTTTCATATCTGAAAAAGCATTTAAACTGGAAAGGAAAGATATTATTTGCTTTTAAACCGTGTTATGTTGCGGTCAAGATAGGAAAAGCACTGGTAAGACAATTCACTATTCCATTGAAAAGAAAAGAGAGAGACGAATGATAAAAGAAAATAAAAAAGTTAGTATTATTATTCCTGCTTATAATGAAAGTGCTGGGATTGCAGAGACATTGAAGGAATTAATTGCATACTTGGATATGAACGAGACTGAAATAATTGTGATTGATGACGGTTCTACTGATAATACAGCAGATATTGTATGTGGTTTCCCAGAGGTAAAATTAATAGGTCACAACGAAAATAAAGGGTATGGAACTGCCATTAAAACAGGAGTCCGAAACTCTAAAGGAGAAATTATTGTCTGGTATGATTCAGATGGACAGCATCGCCCGGAAGATTTGAAAAAAGTAGTGGATGAAATAAACAAAAACAATTTGGATTATTGTATTGGTGTCCGTGGGGAGGATTCTTACGTAGATAGATCAAGAGTTTTAGGGATGGCGGTGCTGCGTTTGTTTTTGAGGATTATTTCCCGTCGGCCGGTTACGGATTTTAATTCCGGTCTTCGTGGATTTAAACGTAGTGTGTTACTGAAATACCTGTCCTTTTTGCCAAAGCGTTTTGGCGCCTCTACTGTTACCACACTGTTGATGCAGGAGGAGGATTATATTGGTAGTGAAGTGCCGATTACTGCAAGAAAGAGAGTAGGAAGAAGCTCTGTAAAGCAGATTCGGGATGGTTTCAGGACAATGGGGCTTATTTTAAATATCATTTTATTATTTCATCCTATGAGGGTGTTTGGAAGTCTTGGTACCATAATGGTTTTTGCAGGTGTTTGCTATGGAAGTGTATGTGCATTGATGTGGAATTCCGGTCTGCCGGTACTGGCAGCAGTAATGATTTTGTTTGGAGTTCAGATGTTCTGTTTCGGATTATTGTCGCATCAAATCAGTTGTATGCGAAGAGACCGGAATGAGAATCCCGATATATATACGATTATGAATTGAATTAGTTTATGCCGGTAAGAACGATAGGAGGAAAGGATATGGGTTATCATAAAGTGGTATTTTCAGAAGATAGTATGTTTCTTGTAACAGGAGGAGCAGGATTCATTGGTTCGAATTTGTGCGAAGTCCTGTTGAAAAAGGGATATCGGGTTCGATGTCTGGATAACCTTTCTACGGGTAGGGAGGAAAACATTAGGGAGTTATCGGAATATGAGAATTTTACTTTTGTGAAGGGTGATATTTGCAACCTAGACACCTGTAAAAAATTATGTGAGGATGTGGATTATGTACTGCATCAGGCAGCATGGGGTAGTGTTCCCAGAAGCATTGAGATGCCGCTTTATTATGAAGAAGTCAATATCAGGGGAACTTTAAATATGATGCAAGCAGCAAGGGAAGCAGGTGTAAAAAGATTCGTCTATGCATCTTCTTCCTCTGTATATGGAGATTCTACGGAACTGCCTAAAGTGGAAGGAAGAGAAGGAAATCTGTTGTCTCCATATGCATTTACAAAGAGGGCAGACGAAGAATATGGTAAGCTTTATTCTGCTTTGTATGGATTGGAAACGGTAGGTCTCCGGTATTTTAATGTTTTTGGGAGACGGCAGGATCCGAGTTCGGCTTATGCGGCTGTGATTCCTAAATTCATCCGCCTATTGTTAAAGGGAAAAACCCCGGAGATTCACGGAGATGGGCTGCAGTCAAGGGATTTTACTTATATTGAGAACGTGATTGAAGCCAACTTAAAAGCATGTGCATCGAAAGAAAAAATTGCAGGAGAAGTTTTTAATGTAGCTTTTGGTGGACAGGAAACGATACTTTCCATGTATCAGGATATCTGTAATGAATTAGGTATCTTTGTGGAGCCTAAATTCGTAGAGGCACGAAAAGGAGATATAAAACATTCAAATGCTAATATTGATAAGGCAAAAAGACTGCTCTCTTATAATCCGGAGTACGGTTTTAAAGAGGGACTTCATTTAACGATTGATTGGTACAAGGAACACTTAATATAGTATTGAAGGTGAGAATATGCTTAAGATATCAGATTATATATCCATGATGCTGTCTTTTTTCGCAATCACGATTTTTTATTTAATATTTTCGGGGAATCTATCCACGAATCTGGGAATTTATAACACGCTGGATCCTATAGAGCTTCCGGAAAATTATTCGGTAGAAGAGGAATACAGGTCTGAAGAACCGGTATTTGCTGTGATATGCGGAAATCAGGAAACAAGTGAAAAAACAGAGAATATGGTTCGAATGATCTCTAATCTGAAAAAAGAATATGCTGTTTTTTCAACCGTGGACCAGATCAGCGAACAGCAGGCAGCAAAGATTACTACTATGGTTATCACTGCTGCAAACTGGGAAGAAGTAGGCGATAAGGATTTACTGATCCGATATGCTGAGGAACAGGGAAAAACGCTGATATTTACCGATATCATGCCTGAAAAAACAGGGGAATACAATAAAACGATTGGGATATTGAAGCAGGGAGATTCTAAAAAGATTGACGGACTTATGATCCTTGAGGGATTGTTTATTCAGGGTATGGTATACTATGATAATCTGGAAATGGAAGTTTCCAATATTAGTATAGATGCAAGATGCAAAAAACTTATGATAGAAAAAACGAAGAACGAGACAAAACAAAGAGATTTGATTCCGTTGATTTGGGAAAAGAGATATGGAAAAGGTCGTTTTTATGTAGTCAATGGCGATTTTCTTTCGGAGAAAAGCAGTATGGGAATTTTTACTGGAATCCTCTCGCTAAAGGAGGATACGTTTGTTTATCCGGTAATCAATGCAAAAGCAACTCTTTTAGATTCCTTCCCGGAATTGGATAATCCTTATGAGGATAAAATAAAGAATTTGTACAGCAGAGATACCAATATGTTTATTCGTGACATTGTATGGCCTTCCATTGTTAAGCTGGGAGAAGCTAATACATTGATATTCAGTACAAGATTAAATCATCCGGTTGGAGAAGGAAATCAGTTGGATTACGAGTATTTAGCAGAACTGATGCGGAAACGGTCTTATGAGATAGATGACAGTTTTTCGGATAAAGAATGGGAGATACCTTATATTAGTTCCGGGCATAAGCGCAGTGAAAATGAAATTTTCAAAATGCAGAGCAGTATTTCCGGACAGGGGCTTGCAACACACAGTCTGGATATGTCCGAAATAATGGGTAAAAATGCCGATGATATAGAATATGAGTGGTCAGCTTACTCTATGGAATTGTCTAAGCTGATGCATGATTTATATAAAGAGACAGATTGGATGGATTCCATGATTGTTTCACAGGCAGAAGAGCGTTATAAGAGATATCTTTTTATCCATCCTGTAATAGAAGAAAATGAAAATCAAATAAAAATAAAGACAGAGAATTTTCATGATGTATGTTATTATATTATAAGGACAGAAAAAACAGTGTTGTCAGGTAACGATTATGAGTTGGAACAAATAGGAGACAATGCTTATTTAATAGAAGTATGGAAGGATGATATTACCATTCATCTAAGAGAAAATACAGAAAAAGACACAAAATGAGGTGTAAGTGTGAAAATAGCAATGTTCGTGGAAGGATGTTATCCATATGTGGTAGGTGGTGTATCTAGTTGGGTACAGATGCTTTTAGAGGCCAGCGGAAACCTTGATTTTTCGATTTGTTCACTTTTGCCAGACAGGGAACAAAGTGGTCAGTTTAAATATAAAATGCCGCCTAACGTACGGGAAATCAGGGAAG
>JAIDHZ010000393.1 GCA_029052995.1 Lachnospiraceae bacterium
CTACTACACATATCCCAATTTTAATTATACGCTCTGTAAGTGCCGCAGTACGTGCCTTTTCTAATGTTTCGCTCATCATTTATCCTCCATTTCGCTATATCCGCTAAATTATATCCAGTATAATTCGTTACAGCCAATTTATTCTGTTCAGCAATCGCTGGCTGTAAACATCTGATTTCTTCCACATCTCCCCAGTTCAGCATTTCCTAAAAATTAGCCGGCAATGTTTTTTTTTCATAAGCAGCGCTCCTCCTATCCTTACCATTTTCTCCATCTTTTATCAATGACTTCTCCCCGCAAAATGCTACCAATTCTTCCGGAGGATTCTCCGTATGATTTTGCTCAGTAATTTCTTCTTCATACTCCAACCCATAAATCGATGCCAGTATTTTTTCCATCATTATACCAACCTGTATATGTAATAGCAATACATTTTTATGCCACGATAAAAATTATAATTTAATTGTTTTTGTTGCTATTTTTTCCCGGAACCTTGTATCATGCTCTACAAACAGCATTGTTGGTTGAGCGTTCAAAAGTAGTTTTTCAATCTGCATTCTGGAAAATACATCCATATAATTCAGTGGCTCATCCCACACATACAGATGTGCCGGAATAAGTAAACTTGCGGCAATTAGTATTTTCCTTTTTTGACCCTCCGAATAATCCTCCATATTTTTAACAAATTGTACACGTTCGATGCCGAGCTGCCTAAGTATTGCACAAAATAAACTTTCCTCTAGATTTTGCTCAATACAAAACTTAGAAATGCTGCCTTTCAACATAGACGTGTTCTGATTAACATATGAAATTACCAATCCTGACGCAGTTTCACAAATCCCGGATTCAATGACAGGCATATTCGTATTTGTATTACCTGATTTTTGCAAAATCATTTTTATCAATGTTGACTTTCCACACCCATTTTCACCATGCAGAGCGATTCGATCGCCTCTGTTGATGCTAAAATTCAAATCTGTGAAAAGCAGGTTTTCCGTATCTGTATATTTAAGAGAATATTCCCTGATATTTACCAGTGTTTTTTTATGGTGTACAAGTGGTGTAATCCTTAACTCTACAGGCCGTTCTAAATCTGCCAGAAGTCCCTCTTTTTCTTTAATCTCCTGATTTATCCGGTTTTGCATCTGTTTAGCTCTGCTCTGCATCTTTTTTGTCTTTGCACCTATATACGCTCTTGCGCTTATTGATCTGTCATGCTCCTTTACCGGATCAAAACCAATCTTTGTGCGTTCATTTTTATCTGCCCATGTTGAAGTACGTGCTGCTGCCTGCTTTAGCTTGCCGATTTCCTTCAGGTGCTTTTCATTTTCTGCCTTTACAAACTGATCCTTTCGCTGTTTGTTTTCCCACCAGCTCGAAAAATTTCCTTTCTGAACTTCAATAGTTTGCCTGTTTAACACAAGGACATGATCAATACAGGCATCTAACAAATCTCTGTCATGGGACACAAGAATAAAGCCTTTCTTTGAAGATAAATATTTTTTCACCTTTTCCCTAGATTCCTGGTCCAAATGGCTTGTTGGTTCATCAATCAGCAAAAAGTCATTTTCTCCCGAAAACAGAACAGATAGCAAAATTTTTGTATGTTCTCCGGGACTCAATGTCTGGAAAGGTCTATATAAAATTTCTGTATCTTCACATAACTGCTCCAGTTCACATATTACACGCCATAGCTCACATTGATTTTTAATCTCATCGATAAATTCTGCCGCAGGAAGCTGCATCTGTTCCTGTGTAATATGATATGGGAAGTAATCAAATACTGTCGAAGCAATGATGCTCCCTGTATATTGATATTTTCCCAACAACAGATTTAAAAAAGTGGTTTTTCCCTTTCCATTTCGCCCTATAAATCCTAACTTCCAATCTGTATCAATAGAAAAAGATACATGTTCAAAAATATTGTCAAAGCTCCCTTCATAAGAAAATGTCAGATTATTTACATTTATTTGTGCCATATTCATTCCTCCTCAATGTTCTGAAATGCTTTAAAAGCAAAAAAATAGGAACCACTTGCTGCCAAATAGTTCCATTATATACTCCAACCTCATCATTCAGGATACGCCGACACGCCGGCTTCATCATAAATATTTGTGCACAAAAAAGAGAGGTTATGAGAACATAATCCACTTTTGGCAACATGATATAATACTTACAGATTCACTTGCTTGCAAGGGTAAATATGTGAGTATTATTGAATAAGCGAAGCTTATTATATAACAGTATACATAACACTCATTATACTGTTAAAACTGTCTCATGCAATCAAAAGTAAATTATCTCCTCATCTTTTCACCTCTCTCATTAATATAGGGTTCATTCTATCATACACCCTCTTCGTTTGTCAATTACATTCAAAACATTGCCGATAATCGCTTAATGACCTTGTCACAGATATCAGTTTGTATGAAACGTTTTTTAGAAAATCTCTTTTTATACTTTACCCATACTACTTATATTCCTTCCGATATTCCCCACTAAGAAAGTTCCAATATTCCATATATGGTTTTGCCATCTCATATTTCCATACATAGGCAAATGTTGGCGTTATTTCTAACAGCCGTTCCGTTGCTATTGCTGAATATGCTTTGTAAGAAGCATAGAAATATTTCTTAAACGCCTGTGCAAAAAAAGTATTTTCCTTATCAAGCGGTTTCCCGATACATTTGCACATACCCTCAATGGAATAATTTTTATAGCACAATGCCACCCTTGGATTCTCCATCACCTGTTTGTATTTGAGAAACGTTTCATCCGTCTGACAGTAAAATTTTCCATCCTGTACCACCACACTCATGGGACGTATGGTCACCCTGTTTTCTGTGCAAGCTGCCAGAACCATGACTCCATGAGAACCAATTCTCTTTAAAAATATCTGTTTCTGTCTTTCAAAAGCTTCCATATACATACCTCATTTCTTTTTTAATTAAGAATATCACAGTAAACAGGACAACTGCTTGTCACATTTCATATCTCTTTCCAATTCGCTTAACCAACTCCGCAAAATCCCTGCGGTAATTTTCCGGTGAAAGAATCTCTGCCTTATCTCCGTAAGTCAGAATCCAGTCAAAAAAGGAAGGGACATCTATCCATGTAAAATGCTTGATTATATTTCCTTCCTCATCCTCATCAAAACAATCCACTCCCCACTCGTCAATCAGCCTCCACTTTACGGATTTATCAAACCATACCACAGCTTCCACATCCCCTCTTGTATGCCGGAGCTTATCACAGGTATAAGCCGGAACCTCCCGATCTTCACACGGTATTCCGGTCAAATGTAACCCCGTAATACGGGTCAGCTTAAACATCCTATAATCCTTCCGCATGGTACAATATCCCCACACATACCAGCCTGCCCACTGGAACACCAGATGATACGGTTCGACTACCCGTTCCCCCTTCCCATTTGGGGACCAGTAAGTAAATGCAATCTGTTCTTTCCGGTCCAGTGCCGTTTTAATCATTTCCATTTTCTCAGCTACAACCGCTTTATCCCAACGGGAAAGGTCAATTAAAATGTGGTTATCTGCGTTTACCATATCCGCATGCTCTGTGGACAGCTTTTCCATAATACGGCGGTAACGGCTGGTTTCCGATACGCTGTCAAGACTTTGCAGACCTGACAAAATTGCCTGCATATCAGAGGTAGACAAAACGGTTCTGTCTATTTTGTAATTCTCCATTATGGAAATGCCTCCATTTTGTCCCTGTAGTGTCTGAATTGGGATTCCTGCCCGGTTGATATCCTCAATATCCCGGATAATCGTTCTGCGTGACACCTCAAATTTCTCTGCCAGCTCCTTTGCTGTCATTCTCTCTTTTTGTAATAGAAGTGATAATATCCCTATTTGGCGGTCAATCTTCATTTTCTTATAATCCTCGTATTTTACTAATAGCATCCTCAACAATTGTATCTATATAATTCTCCTGTAATTTTATTCTTCTTTGTAACCGCCTGTAATTTCAATAGGATTTCCGTCAGGCTCCATAAAGGTGAAATACCAGTATGGCGAAAAAACATGAATGAATCGAATTGCTGTTAATTGTGTTGCAATTCCTAATTCTTTTATCCTATCATATTCTGCTTTTAAATCTTCGACTCCTAAGTTAATGAATACCTTACGAGTGTTTACATTATTTGCAATTTCACTCTGATTATCATATATCTCCCAATATTCCCCTTTGGTTATTACCTGACTCTGGTTTTCATCATCATAATAGCCATTCATCAAACAAATGTTAAGTCCATCATTATTAAACATAGCAAATCGTTTTCCATTTGTCGCACTTACTTTCATGTCTAATACTTTTTCATAAAATTCAACAGATTTATCAAAATCTTTAACAATTAAATAGATTGAAGCATATCTCATTACTATTCCTCCATATTTTTCATTATACAACAAATGACTTGCGGAGCTTGTCATTCATTATTTTCGGCATGTGGATTCATATAAGCGCCAATAGTATCATTACTCCAAACATGGGCTTCTATATATCGCTCCGGTCCATATTTACCATCATCATTCCAATCTTGTGGCAAACCATATTTTTCAATAAGTTTTAATATCTCATCATACGTGTATAGTTTCTTGCGGTATTCCTTACCATCGTTTATTTTTTCACTAAACGTAGGCATAGAATCCCCATAAGTAAAAGAAAGCGTATTTATATCGAAGTCTTCAATAGGTATTTTTATAAAATTACAATTTTCAAACCAAGAGTATAACCATGGGCTATGTTCGACCACCATATAATGTGGTGCCACCCTTGATATTTGTCCCCCCTTTTTGGCAAATTCTGTTCGGAGTATTCTTTCACAATTCCGTCTATATTCAACATACTTATCATGTCTCTGAGCACTTTGTGAATTTGGCTTTGTAGTTTTTATTGTATCCAGAACCGATTTTGCCTGTTCAATAGGTAAATCTGATAAGTTTCGGAATGGTCCTATCGTTTTGTCATAATAATGATATAAATGCATTTGTCACCTCAAATATAATAAACAGTTTCTCTTACTTGCAATTCCAATTATATCATAACATCAGTAATTCTGCATTTAGGATTCTCATTTTAGCAGCAAACTTACATAGCCAAGAGGTAGAAAAATTCATACCGATACAATATAATTATAAAAAGGAGATGTGCAAGTTTGATACTAGAAGAAAAGAAAAAACCAAAAACTAATCAAAAACTAATAGAGCCTTGATATAATGAACTCGGAGGTTTTTCTATGGAAAAAAAGATTTTGATAATTGAAGATGAGGAAGCGATACAGAAAATATTGTCTGAACCGCTTACCTTTGCAGGATATAAAGTTACTGTAGTATCGGACGGGCTTGAGGGTATCAACAAATTTCACGAACAAGACTTTCATCTTGTTTTGCTGGATATTATGTTGCCTAAAATTGACGGATATACCTTGTGTGAAATGATACGGCAAGAGTCGCAAATACCGATTATTCTTTTAACGGCACTTGATACGGAGGAGGCCCAGATAAAGGGTTTTGATAAACTGGCAGATGATTATATTACAAAGCCATTTTCCATAAAGCTCGTCTTAAAGCGTGTAGAAGCTCTTTTGCGGCGGACATCATCAGATGTTTTGTCAGATACTATACGATATAAAGAAATTACTTTGAGCGAAACAGAACGCAAGGTTACTGTTTCTGGAAATGAGGTAGCACTTACCCGCTTGGAGTTTGAAATACTATTGTTGTTTCTTAAAAATAGGGGGCGTGTTTTTACAAGGGACGACCTTCTAAATCTCGTTTGGGGCTATGAATTTGTGGGAGATGAAAAAGGCGTGAATTTCCATATTATGAATTTACGCAAAAAATTGAATGTTGATTATATTGAAACGGTCAGAGGGGTGGGATATAGAATTGCGCAAGAAAATTAAAAACAGTTTAAGCGTAAAAGTGTTTTTGTGGGTCTTTTCTGCCCTTACCATTTGTAGTATGCTGATTTATGGAATTGTATTGACTGTCCTGCCCAAACAATATCAGCTTACATCAGACGCACAACTAGATACCAACACAGAAATTCTTGTTTCGAAATTGCAGGATATGCATTATGAGGATGCGATTAATGAAATTTATAATTTCTGTATTCAAAACAATTCTACAGCAATCCTCAGCGATGATAATGGAGCTTTGAGCTTTGGAGAAATAAAGGCAGAGGAATTGATGGTTGCGACATCAAGTATTGCAACTACTGTTACTTTCTCGGATAGCGAAACAGAATACGCACTCGTAGTATCTTCTTCCATATCGAAAACGGCAGATGCTATTTTAAGCCTTATGTTACGCTTCCTGCCTGCCGTTATTGCAATTATTCTTTTACTATCGTTTTTAAGTGCCTTTATTTGCAGCAAGGTTATTGTCAGTCCTATCGCTAAAATAAGTCAGATTTCTAAGCAAATGATATCTCTTGATATGACTTGGAAGTGTGATATTGAAAGTAAAGATGAGATTGGCGTACTTGCTTCTAGTCTGAATACAATGGCAGACCGATTGCGTGAAACGATGGAAGAATTAACAAATGCCAACAATCAGCTAATTGATGATGTAGAAAAATTCAAATTGTTGGAAGAACAACGCAGAAACTTTTTTGCAGCAGTATCCCATGAATTAAAAACACCGTTGACTATCTTAAAAGGGCAAATCGAAAATATGATTTTGGGATACGGGGATTATCAAAATCACGAAAAATACCTGCCCGAAGCACTAAAAGCCACGGAAGATATAGAGCATCTTGTCAAAGAGATTATTACCATATCCAAAATGGAAAGTATGGACTTACAGGATACCTTGCAGGAGGTTTCGCTAAAACAAACGACGAATGACATTATACAGGCTATTTTACCGCTTGCACAGGATAAGGATATTCAGATACAACAAAATATCAGTATCGATATGGTTCTGTCTGTCAACCCCAATCTTTGGAATAAAGCCCTGTCTAATATTATTGGAAACGCTGTTCGGTATTCTCCCTGCGGCGAAAATGTTTTCATATCCTTGCAATCCTGCGAGAATGGAAACGCTCTTGTTATCGAAAATACTGGAGCGTCAATTCCAGAAGCTGACCTTCCTCATATGTTCACGCCCTTTTATCGGGTAGACAAATCGAGGAATAAGGCTACTGGAGGAAGCGGTTTGGGACTATACATTGTCAAAACAATTCTTGACCTACACTGTATGACCTATTGTATAAAGAACACAGAGCAAGGCGTAGCCTTTTTCCTCTGTCTAAATTGATAATAGCTTTACCACATAAAAAGCTGTCAGTAATTCGCTGGCAGCTTTTTTGCAACTAATCAAAGCCTTATGAAAAGCAAATCAAAAACTAATCAAAGAACTGTATCATAAATTGCAAAAAGGAGTTGAATAACTTAGATGAATTTTACACAAAGAGCTATGCTTTACATATCACGCAAAAAAGGGAAAACCGTGAGCCTGTTTTTGGTGGTATTCGTAGTTGCGGTTTTTCTGATTTCGTGTTTTGGTGTTTTGAATGCGTCAGAGAGGTTATCAAGGGATATTCGGATTTCTCTTGGAGCGGCTTTTTATATACGAGCGAACACCGAAGTGCAGATGAATGAAAACGGCGAAACAGAGGTAAAGGAAAACAATATCCATATCGTCCAAAAAGAAATCGATGAGATTATGCAGACAGGCGAAATTAAATATTATAATCCCATAAATTACGGGTTTGCCAAGAGCGATGTAATTCAATTTATCCCCGGCGATAAACATACCAAAGAGAGCAATATGGGAAAAGTGACAGCACTTCGGTTTTCCGCACTTGCTCCTAATTTCACAGATGAAACAGCCGTTTTGACAGAGGGAAAACATATCACAGAAGCGGATAAAGGAAAAATCCTTATCAGCGAACAATTAGCAAATGCCAATAAACTATCAGTCGGGGACACGCTGACACTGACCCATGCCAAGCTCGGTGAAGCTGACGGAGCATACATTGATGAAATACCTGTTAAGACAGCCTACGCCCAAGTAGAAGTGTTGGGAATATATAAACTGAATACCCCGGACACCGCTATTAAGCCAACGGCGGGTGTCGCTGATAACGAAATATATGCGAGCCTTGATGTCTTGAATGAGTTGCATGAGAGTGAAACAGGCGTTTACACGGGAGAAGTTGACTTTTACATTACTGACCCTGCCAAACTTGAAAGTATTACCCGCAATGTTCAGATATTGCAATCTATTGACTGGACAACACATTTTATCCGTACTAACGATTTTCAATATTCCAAAATAACCGACCAGTTATCTTCTCTCAGCGATTTAGTAAAGATACTGCTCGTCCTTGTGTCAGTTGTCAGTACGGCATTTTTGACCTTGCTATTAACAATGCGCATGCGCAGCAGAATGCAGGAAACAGGTATTTTGCTTAGCGTTGGAGTTTCAAAAGGGCAGATTATTGGAGGACTCCTGTTGGAAGTATTGTCGGTTACGATAATTGCACTGGTTTTATCCTATATCACATCCTTGTGTGTTACAGGTTTTTTAGGTCATAGTCTGTTTGGTGAGCTGCAGCCTAATCTGATAAACGAGGAAACTATAACAGCAGGAATGCAAAACAGCCTTCAAATAGAAAACTATCTGAAACTGAGTGCTGTAGAAACACTGTTTATTTATTTGTGCCAATTAGTCGTAATTGCAGCTTCGACCTTTGTATCGTCCATTATGATTATGCGGCTGAAACCAAAAGAAATTTTATCAAAAATGAGTTAGGAGGATTTTGAAATGAGCTTTATAAAAAGAGCAGGTCTGTACTGTTTAAGACAACGATTTAAGACGGTTATATTGTTTCTGGTGTTGACGCTTATTGCGACTTTTATGCTTACTGGTATTGCCATTCGTGATGCAGCTAAAGGTGCAATAGCAGATGTTCAAACTGCTATTGGCGGAAAAATGATGCTTGATATTGATATGGACGGTCACATGGGAGGCGGTCAGCAAAATGAGTGGGGAATGGCTTATACTTATAATGGGGACTTGATTACTGAGGAGATTGTAGATGCTATCGAAAAGGTTGACGGTGTTGTAGACTACAATGTCGAGGAAACAGAAGGTTATTATGGTGCAGGCGTTAATTTCAAATATCTGCCAGTTGCACTTGGGTTGAGCTATACACAGTACGGAGAAGCGTCGAGCTATACTGCAACATTGTCATCTGAAAAATGCAAGGCATTCCAAAGTGGAAAATATAAGTTGGTTGAGGGCAGACATATTACGAGCGATGATAAATATACCTGCTTAATTTCAAAAGAACTTGCCGACTATAACAAGCTGTCTGTCGGCGATACGATTAAGATGTACTCTCTTGATTCGGACGCTATATCAGAATTTGAAATCGTAGGAATTTTTGACGGTACGGAGGGTGTTTCGGGAAATGCTCTGACTGTAGATGAAATTCCTGCAAATTGCGGTTATGTCGATTATGCGGGAGTACAGGATATTTTCAAAGATATAGATGACGAGAATGGCTATCAACAATTGACTATCTATGTGGAAGACCCTGTTAGCATTCAGAATGTCTATGACAAGATTTCCGCTTTGCCAGAGCTAAAAGGCAAAACCTTAAAACTTACCATTGATACGGATGAGTATGATGCTGTATCTAGGCCGTTAGAGTCCCTGCAAAAGCTGGTGAATACAACAATTATCATTATTTCAGTTGTCAGTGTTGTTATTCTGACCCTGCTTCTGACAATCTGGATTAGGGGACGCAAAAAGGAAATCGGGATTTTGCTTTCTATTGGCAAGAGCAAGGCAAATATCATTTTGCAAATCTTTACAGAAACTTTTGTCGTGGCTGTTATTTCGTTTGCGGCATCTATACCGTTTAGCTTTTCTGTAGCAGAAAAAGCAGGAGAGTTTTTGGTATCCAGAGTGGGGACAGGAACAGCCAATCTCAATATGCAGATTGATGCAACATATCTGCTCCCCCTATATATGATTGGCATTTTACTGATTGCGGTAGCGGTTATTGCTTCATCGTGGACAGTTGTTTGTCGGAAACCAAAAGATATTCTTACGAAAATGAATTAAGGAGGACATTTAAATGAGTATCGTTAAAATCTGTAATGTTAAATATTCCTATAATGGGAATAGAACTGTTCTTAAAAATATATGTACCGAATTTGATATGGGAAAAATCTATGCAATCCTCGGTCCGTCTGGGTGCGGGAAAACGACCTTACTTTCCCTACTTGGTGGATTGGATAGCCCGTCTGATGGGCAGGTATTGTTTCAAGGAGAAGATATTGAGAAAAGAGGGCTTGCGTGGCATCGTAAAAACAATGTGGCTTTCATTTTTCAAAGCTATAATCTGATTGAGTATATGACACCTGCCGAGAATGTGGCTCTGACATCTAAACTGCCGCCGCTGCCTATTTTGGAGCGTTTGGGGCTTACAAAGGAAGAAGCGAAGCGAAATGTTCTGAAGCTCTCCGGCGGACAGCAGCAGCGAGTAGCAATCGCCCGTGCATTGGCTTCTGATGCAGGCGTTATCCTTGCGGATGAGCCGACAGGAAATCTTGATGAAGATACTGCGGTTGAGATTACAAATATTTTGAAAGAGTGTGCTCATGAGATGAATAAGTGTGTGATAATCGTAACGCACTCTAATGACCTTGCAAAGCAGGCTGATGTAATCCTTTGCTTGAAAAAAGGTGAATTACAAAAATTATGAGAATAGAATGGATATGGGCTTGTGCGAGGGAGATTGTAGAACAAGAACTGATTTATACATAATAGGATATGTGGAACAATGGAGAATCCTCTCTGTTGTTCCTTTTTTAAAAAATGAAGATATTTTACAAGAAAATTATTTTTTTGGGGGGGAACAAAATAAAAATGTTGGGAGGTGTCAGATTTGAAAAAAGAAATATGGACGGTATGGGAAATCTAAGACAGGGGAAACTCTGGAGGATGATGAAACGGCAGAGATCAGTGGTATGCCGGAAGTTATGGAAAAGATTATGGAGTGAAGCGACAGTTAGATTGGAGGTGGATTATGGGCAGTGAACTGGCAGAAACGATTACGGAAAATAGAATTGTGTATTATTTGACAGAGGACGGTTTGTATTATCCTGATTTGAAACTGACGGAGGGGACACATTACAGTATCGGGAAATGCTCGACTGTGAAAAATTGAAGAAGATATTTTTAATCAACAGTAAAGACGAATGTATCTGCCGGTATAAGCATTATGATGCAAGGCTGATCGAGAAGCTACAGGATAAAACAATCTGACGGATAATCCATCAGAATAATTTATACTGTACTTTCTTTTAATTTGGCTGAAATGAGAGAAAAAAGGAGCGTAGAAAGTTACTATTTACACTAAATATAACGAAACAGGTGGGATGTAAATACATATATTTGTTTGCAGCAGATAGAACAGAAGAATTCGAAGTATCAAATGTGAGGAAATTGATACGGTATTACAGAAATGCATTTAAGTTTTATGAGTGTGATGAGGATGATTTTATAATTGTAAAGCTGGATTATGATAAAGATTGTTATGGATTAATACAAGAGGTCAATAAACTCGAAAAAATAGAGATGCTGTATGGAATGAGTTCTCTGATTTATAAGGAAGGCTGCTGAGATTTCCTTTTTATAGGAATAAATAGTGTCTGCTGATTGACATTAAACCCCTTAATTTTACTGACTTTTCCTCTGATATTTGGTACAATATCTGCAAGGGTTTTTATAAAATGAAATACGCTGCCATCTTACGGAAACTCTGTCAGTAATTGTGCAGGGGAAGGAGATACAGAACTCTTACATCTGTTCCATTTTTTACACAAATGGGACAGATGCAAGAGTTGGAACTTGCAAATATCTGCTTAATCAGCAGACACTAATTCTACCATTTGAGGCTGGTTGTTACTATAAATTTGGAGTGATAACAGAAATAAGGTCAGAGAGCAAAACCTTATAAATACTTACTTTTTAAAGTTTTGCTCATGAATATTATAAGAAAAACGGAAGAGGGTAAAAAAATGAAAGCGGAATTAAATTGTATGCGATGGATATTGCGTTATATCGTGGTATGGTTTGCAGCGTGGTGTGGAATGCGTGGGGCGATGGATGAATCCGTAGTGGATTGGTTTGTGGAAGATGCCGATACTCCGGCGTTACTTTTGGAAGGATGCGGCAAACAACAGTTGTGGCTATTTACAACGATGGTTCTTGTAATTGTGATAACTGTTGGTTTTGCAATTGTGGCAGTTATTTTTCAAGTCAAAGATGAGAGGAATCCAAAGAATAAAGAAATTGTGGGAAAGTGGGCAGCGTATGGCTGCAGACCGGTATTTTTGATTGTGGTATTTGCTGCTTTTGCATGGATTCCGATTGAGATGTTAAAAGATTTAACATTGATAGAGCGATATGCGCAAATGCAGGAGGATATCTCTGCGATAGAAGAAAGCAGATTAAGGTCAGATATTGTCTTTGTAAGTCCTGATTGTAATAGAGTGGATTTTGTTCCATATGCTGGGAATTATGCAGACACGGCCGTTTGTTACAAAGTATCGGGAGTGGACGAATCAAGGGAACATTTGCCGGCATGGGAAAAAATTTATGTTCCGGACATATTGAATTTTACTATGGATATGGAATACGTTTTTAATGAGTGGAAAAGTATTTCATGGAATAAGGAGCATGTTACCCTGTATCGCATTACGTATACGCCGAACATGCATTTTGTAGTATCGATTGAAGTGGAAAGCAGGGGGAAGTAACAGTGTACTAAGAAATACAGTAAATTATTAGAGAAGAGTTTTATAAACTGTCCGGCAAACCGGAAATTGTTTTATTAGTTTAATCCTTATAGTAGTTTAGCATATACTCATAGATAAAAGGAATATTCATGATATTTTGCAGAATTTGTAATTTCAACTCTGTTGTATGGTTATTTTTGAATTGGATAGCGGATTTTTTCGGATGTTTATCAAGGGAATCCCGATAAAAGGCATTGGCTTTGATATGTTTTTTTGTGTCAATGCCAGTAAAGTGCATAAAGTTGTTGAAACGGAAAGTCACTTCAACAAATCCAGTCTGGTTATTGCTGTCCCGGTAAAAAAATGCAAGCTGTTGGTCACAGAGGTTGGCAGCGTATAAGGTGGCGCATTTGCTGATGATGGATATCGCTTCTTTTTTGGTCATCGTAATTACTTCTCATATAGTAATGTGAATGGAACAAGCCTATTCACATGGGAATATGATTTCTCGGAATCTTGAGTGATCATGCCAGCGAAACTCTGGCATTGTACTTTGAAAATAAAAATGAAAGTGGGGCAACGATAGAATTAACAACTGATTATTCGTAATAACGGTTGTATGATATGGAAAAAATTTGAAACTGCCGGAGGGGACACATTACAGTATCGGGAAATGCTCAACTGTGAAAAATTGTAGAGGGTTGAGTTGACAGGATAATATATATAAAATATTGAGATAAAAATGGCTAATTTGATACAATCAGCAATAATGAAATCTTAGAGAAAAGGCTGGCACAAAGACTTTTATCAATCGTTCACGTTATTACTTTGTTTTTGTTCGCTTTTGCGTATATAATAAAAAAGATTGAATTGAGCTGAAATATGTTTCGTTATATAACAGTAAAGGAAGCAGCTAGAAACAGAGAGATTTCGGAACGGGGAATTCAAAAACTTTGTGAATAACCAGGCGTGGAACGGTATTAAATGGTGTACTGTTTTCAGTGAAAGGTGCAGATACTGTGGTATCCTATATGGAGCAAGAATGCTTTCGGAACAGGTTGATACAGAGTTTACAATTCCTAATTATAATGATATAAA
>JAIDHZ010000394.1 GCA_029052995.1 Lachnospiraceae bacterium
TTGTAGAAGAGCCCATCGTAAGCACTCTGCCGGAAAAACAGGAGAAAAAGAGCATAAAAGATAAGCTGTCCACAATGTTATTTTTAATTATAATAGTCGGTTTGGCTGCATGGTTTCTCTGGTCGGGGATAAGGGGTTTGCTGTTTGCCAATTCCCATCCTATGGATGATGTATTCATAAATGCAGTAAAGGGCGATGTATATGAAGGTGATATTACTTTGGCTTCCAAAGAATATTGTGCGTTAAAGCATACCGTTAATTCTGTTCCTGCGGGAACAGAGCATTTTTACCTGTTGTATTCGCCCAAGATGGATATGGCAATTTCCCTCCGGGCGCCAAAAGACTGGGACGAAAGCTTCGGAAATGATATTGTAAACGAGATATCCCTTAATGGGAGAGGAATTGTCAGGGAGTTAGACTATGAGGTGAAACAGGAGCTGTCGTCCATTGTTTCTTTATTGGAAACAGAAGGAATTCATGTGGAACAGAATTTATATATTGATTTAACTGCAAATAAAATGTGTTGTATGCAGATATTTGAAGGATTTTCCCTTATTTTGTGCATCATTTACTTTTCTTTGCGGTTTTATAAAAAAACAGAAAGTGCAGCATACAGCAGGCCCATAACTATTGCTATGATTGTATTGTTAATGGTAACTTTGGGAATGGTAATATATTTGTTGAATATGGTTGGTATATAGAGGGAGAAAATAGAAATGTTAAGAGGAAAAACAGTAGTGCTTGGAGTGACCGGCTCCATTGCCGCCTATAAAATTGCAAATCTTGCAAGTATGTTGGTAAAGCTTAATGCAGATGTGAATGTGATTATGACAAAAAATGCCACCAATTTTATTAATCCTATCACATTTGAAACATTGACAGGTAACAAATGCTTAGTGGACACATTTGACCGGAATTTTCAGTACAATGTGGAGCATGTTGCCCTGGCAAAGAGGACAGATGTTTTTATGGTGGCTCCGGCATCGGCAAATGCTATCGGGAAAATTGCAGGCGGCATTGCAGATGATATGCTTACTACAACGATTATGGCATGTAAGGCAAAAAAGATGATTGCTCCTGCCATGAATACCAATATGTATGAAAATCCCATTGTGCAGGACAATATGAAAAAGCTACGCTCCTATGGTTATGAGATTATCCTTCCTGCAAGCGGCTACCTTGCCTGTGGCGATACCGGGGCTGGTAAACTGCCCTCAGAGGAATTATTGTTGGATTACATTTTACGGGAAATCCGATATGAGAAGGATTTGAAAGGCAAAAGAGTATTAGTGACAGCAGGGGCTACGAAGGAAGCTATTGACCCTGTGCGGTTTATTTCCAATCACTCCACAGGAAAAATGGGTTGTGCTATTGCAAGGTGCGCCATGGAGCGCGGAGCAGAGGTAACGCTTATTACGGGAGAAGTGCGGGTTCCGAAACCGCCCTTTGTAAAGGTGGTTGATGCGGTAAGCGCTGCTGATATGTTTGAGGCGGTAAAGGAACATTTTGCGGAAAATGATTTTATCATTAAGGCAGCGGCGGTGGCAGATTATACGCCGGATAAAGTGGCAGAGGATAAAATCAAAAAGTCCGGTGATGGCATGTCTGTTTCCCTGAGGCAGACCACTGATATTTTGAAATATGTTGGAGAACATAGAAAAGCAAATCAGGTTATCTGTGGTTTTGCCATGGAAACAAAGGATTTGATTGAAAATGCCACAAAGAAGTTAGAATCTAAAAATGTGGATATGATTGTGGCGAATAATTTAAAGGTTGCTGGAGCTGGGTTTGGAACTGATACCAATGTTGTGACACTGATAAAAAAGGATGGCATAAGGGAGCTGCCTATTATGAAAAAGGAGGAGCTGGCAGGTGTGATTCTTAATGAGATGTGTTTGTTTAACGGTAATGAAACAGAGGAGAGTAAGGCATAATGAAACAAAAGGTTTTGATATTGGATATTGACGGAACATTAACGAACAGCAAAAAGGAGATTACCACTAAGACGCTTAAGGCAATTCTTAATCTTGAACAGCAGGGGCATATTGTCATTATTGCATCAGGCAGGCCAACCCACGGGGTAAAATTGATAGCAGGTGAACTGCAGTTAGAGAAATATGGCGGGTATATTTTGAATTTTAACGGCGCACGGATTACTGATGTTAAGACAGGTGAGGTTGTTTACCAGCAGGTCTTTCCAAAAGAGTATATCAAACCATTATATGAGTATGCACTAAAGCATGATATAGGGCTTGTGACTTACCGGGATGATACCGTGATTGCAGCCAACAGGATAGACAAATATATGGAGTTTGAGGCAGGGCTTAACCGGATGAAGCTTTGGCAGGCTGAGGACTTTCTAAGTTATGTAAACTTTGATATAAACAAATTCCTGTTTACAGCAGAGGAGGATGTGGCACCGGAGCTTGAGAAAGAGCTTGCCATGCAGTATAAGGACAGGTTAAGCATTTACCGTTCAGAGCCTTTTTTTATTGAGGCAATGCCCTTAGGTGTAGACAAGGCAGCTTCCTTAGAACATTTATTCAGTATTATAGGTGTGGACAGGGCAGATGCCGTAGCGTGTGGAGACGGCTTTAATGATATATCCATGATTCAGTATGCCGGTGTGGGGGCAGCCATGGCAAATGCTCAGGAGGAGGTTAAGGAAGTGGCAGATATTATTACGGAGAAAAGCAATGATGAAGACGGCTTGCTGGAGGTTATTGAAAAATATTTTTGTTAAATAGTGTAAAAAATCAAAATGTATACTAATTTTTTCAAATAAATTGTAAATTACATCTTTATAAGATTTAATCTTTTCATGATAAAAATTGATATTTCATGACATAGTTATTCAGATGGTTTGGAAAATGCTCGATATAGATAATAAGAGTGTGTGATGGATAATGCACTTGACATAATACAGATTGGAATCAAGGAGGATGAATGTATGAACAAAATTATTCAATTGCCGGTAAACAGGCAGGGCATGTTTGTGGAAAATTCTTATGCCATTGACAGACGGGGCAATGCAAATACAGACGGGAAAAAGCAAGGCAGTACTATTTTTGCAGGCAGCCTTACGCTTAATTATGACCCGATTATGGAGAAGCGGAAAAAGGCACAGGAAGAGGCCATGAAGCTTATCAAAGATGTATTTAAGGATGATTTAAAAGAGTTTGACGGTTTAAAGGAACGGGAACAGCACATTGAACAGTTAAAACAGGCAAATAAGGACAATAAGGGAAAACTCGCTGATATAGAGGGTATGCGGGAATCTTTAAGGGGGGAATATGGTATAACAGATGACAGCCAGGAGGAACAGGATTTAGAACTGATTAGAAAAGCGCAGGAAGCGGAAAATCCTTCGTCTTTTGTAAAGCTTACCGAAGAGGAGCAGGAACGTTATCAGGAGCTTAAGCAAAAGGGATATACACCTTACCAGCAAAGAAGCCTTTCCTTTGATGCTGATGCGGCAGAGATTAATAAGAAAATGAAAGATAATGAACGGGATATCGCCTTGGAGATGGATGCTATTGATGACACTTTGATGAATAGACTGAAAACACATAAGATGTTTGATGCAAGAAATTCAGCAGATGTTATACTTGAGGCCGCCAGAAAAGAGACAATAGGGGCACTGGTTAATGAGGCAAAGGAGCATATTGACGAGACTGCCGAGGAAGAAAAGAAAAAACAGGAAGAACGGATAGAGCAGGAAAAGAAGGAGAAGGCAGAGGAAACGGAACGGGAGCTTAAGAAAATAGAACAGGAGATTGCATTGTCTGAAAATGAAGAAAAGGCGAAAGCCCGGGCGGCACAGCGGGCAGGACAGGCAAAAGCAGATGTTTCCGTAGAAGGCATAGAGGATATGCAGGGGGTTGTCAATAAGACAAACGATGCTGCTGTGAATGGTATGGAACAGGAGATAAAGGAGCTTTTGGAAAGGATGAAACTGCTGCAGGAGGATTTGAAAGGTGCAGCAGTGGATGGTACTGTATAGATATTGGAAAGCTAAAAGGGAACATGCTAAAACTCTTTACACAGATTTCAAGCTATGGTAGAATGCCATTGTGCTGATTAAAAGGATACTGCATCAGGCAGATAAAAACAGAATAAAGAGCAATCAGCAGCAGGAAAGGAGTACATAAAATGAAGAAAAAAATATTTGCATTGGTTCTATCTATGGTGCTTTGCTTTAGCATGGCAGCGTGTGGAAGTGAAGGCGGGGACGCAGAAGGTGAGGCTGTTGTGACCCCGGACACAACGGAAGATCAGGATGTGGGGCGTGATTCAAATGAGGATGGAGAATCTGATTTGGCTTATGTAAAGGAAAAGGGTACATTAATTGTGGGTATTACGGATTTTGAGCCTATGGACTATAAGGATGATTCCGGTGAGTGGATTGGTTTTGATGCGGATATGGCAAAGGCATTTGCTGAAAGCCTTGGTGTAGAGGCAGAGTTTGTAGAGATTGACTGGGATAACAAGGTGTTGGAATTGGATGCCAAGTCCATTGACTGTGTGTGGAATGGCATGACGCTGACAGACGAAGTGACCAGTGCAATGGAGTGCTCCCGTGCATATTGTAATAATGCCCAGGTAGCCATTGTTAAGACTGAAGATGCAGACAAGTATCAGACAGTAGAAAGCCTTAAGGATTTGAATTTTGCTGCAGAGGTTGGCTCTGCGGGAGAAGGGGTTTTAGCAGAATTAAGTTATAATTGTACCTCTGTAAAGACACAGGCAGATGCCCTTATGGAAGTGGCAGCAGGAACCTCGGATGCGGCGGTTATTGACTCTCTTATGGCGGCAGCCATGGTGGGCGAAGGAACAGGTTATGAGAATTTGACCTATACAGCAAGTTTTAACAGTGAAGAATACGGTGTGGGCTTCCGAAAGGGATCGGACCTTGCTAATGAGTTAAATAACTTTTTTGCTATAAGCAGTACTGATGGCAGTCTGATGACAACCGCAGAAAAATATGGTGTTCAGGCTGCGGTAATTGGTAGTGATGAATGATTGATTAAGCCAATGTGTTTTTTAAACCAATTTGTGGATGATACAAATGAAAAGGCAGGTATGTAAATGTCAACGGTTATGGAACAGATGCCCATTGTTTTTAATGCATTGAATGTGGGCTTTTTACAAACATTAAAATTATTTTTTGTCACCCTGTTAGGTGCATTCCCATTAGGGCTTATAATTGCTTTTGGTTCAATGTCGGCATTTAGGCCATTACGCTATTTTACACGGTTCATTGTCTGGATTATCCGTGGAACCCCCCTTATGATTCAACTTCTGATTGTATATTATTTCCCGGGGCTTGTCCTTGGGAAAACAATCTGGGGAGGTGGGGAGAGCGGGAGATTTCTTGCAGCGTCGGTTTCTTTTATTATAAATTATGCCTGTTATTTTTCGGAAATATACCGTGGTGGGATACAGAGCGTACCTAAGGGGCAGCAGGAGGCTGGTCTTGTACTGGGAATGACAAAGAGCCAGATTTTCTTCAAGGTGACGCTTTTGCAGATGATTAAGCGCATAGTGCCTCCGATTTCCAATGAAATAATTACACTGGTAAAGGATACTTCTTTAGCACGTATTATCGCACTACAGGAAATTATATGGGCTGGGCAGGCATTTTTAAAAGGCTCTCAGGGAATATCCGGCGCAATATGGCCATTGTTCTTTACTGCATTTTATTATTTGGTATTCAGCGGTATTCTCACCATTTTCTTAGGATGGCTGGAGAAGAAACTGGATTATTTTAAGTAAGGAGGATGGCAAAATGGAGATTTTAGAGGTTCAAAATATTGAAAAGAGCTTTGAACATACTAAGGTTTTGAAGGATATCAGCTTTTCTCTGGAGCAGGGGCAGGCTTTGGCAATTATCGGTTCTTCGGGTTCTGGCAAAACAACCCTGCTTAGATGCCTGAATTTTTTGGAAACACCGGACAGTGGTAAGATTATTGTTCATGGGGAAACGCTCTTTGATGCGGCATCAGAAGAAACACAGAGAGAAAAGGATATCCGTATGAAGCGTCTTCATTTCGGAATGGTATTTCAGGCATTTCATTTGTTTCCACAGTACACGGCTTTGCAGAACGTCATGCTGGCAGGCCAGTTACTGGCAAAGGAAAAGCCGGGGTTTAAGGAGAATAAAAAAGAAATATTTTCAGAGATAAAGGAACAGGCAAAGGAGCTTTTGGATAAAATGGGTCTTTCCGATAGGATATCCCATTATCCGCACCAGTTATCCGGAGGCCAGCAGCAAAGGGTGGCTATTGCAAGGGCACTGGCTTTAAAGCCGGACATTTTATGCTTTGATGAGCCCACATCTGCCTTGGATCCGGAGCTTACCGGCGAGGTGCTTAAAGTTATCTGCAGCCTGGCAGAGCAGAAGACCACGATGGTAATTGTTACCCATGAGATGGCATTTGCCAGAGATGTGGCAGACCAGGTAATTTTTATGGATGATGGAATCATTTTGGAACAGGGGGATGCAAGACAGGTAATTGAGCATCCTAAGGAGGAACGTACCAGGCAGTTTTTGTCACGTTTTGCCGAAAACAGTTAAAAACGGTGTGAAGGCCACAAGACCATATATGCCAATGGAGGCGAATAAAAGTAAAACCGGTGGTATTCCGGTATGTTTTTCATAAATCAGACAGTAGCCAAAGAAGCTTATACATCCCAGAATGATAAATGTAACGGCAGGGTAAAAGATGCTTTTTAGAAAAAACAGGCGGAAAGATATAATTTTTTCAAGTTTGTGCAGGCAGGCAAAGGTTAATATCAGATAACTTACAAACATGCCTGCAATATAACCGCTCATTCCGATTTTGGGTACTGCAAAAAGAATAAAACCGATACGGATGCCGGTTGCAATTACGGTCAGCATTAAATTGTGGGTGGCAAGACCAAGTCCGTTTAACATGCTGGCAAGGTTTGTTGCAAGATAAATAAACGGGCAGAGAAAAGAAAGCTGGAACAGAAATTGTCCGGCTTCTTTGTTGTTAAAAAAGCACATACCGATAGATGGACCGTAGATGTAAAACGTGATGGTGGCAAAAAGACCAATCAGCAGGCAGAAATGCAGGCTTTTTTCACAGAGCTTTGAAAGATAGCGGGTATCTAATCGTGAGTTTGCAGAAGAAACGGCGGGCAGCAGCATGGTGGACAAAGAACCGGTTATGGTGGAAGGAAACATAATAAAGGGAAATGCCATACCGGAAAAGACACCATAAGTAGTAAGGCTTAATGAGGAGTCTTTATAGAATTTTAGTAATACACTTGGAATAAGGATGGCCTCAATACTTTGAAGTACCGTTAATGCCAAACGGTTGGTGGTAAGAGGAACAGAGTCCTTTAAAAACAGACGGACAGCCTTGCTGTAGTAAATGGGTTTGGCTGATGAAGCAGTTGTTTTGCTGGCGGCGCAATAATGGGGCAGGGACCCATATTTGTTTTTTTGACATTTGCAGTTGTGAATTAAAAGAGCAGCGATGGAATAAGTAAAAGAGATAATTTCTCCGATTACAATGCCCCAGACTGCAAAAGATGCACTATAGTTGGCCCTTTGGCAGATATAAGCAGAGAGAACATACAGGCCGAGTACCTTTGCACACTGCTCTAAAAAATCAGATATTCCATGTACGCTTGATTTTTCGAGACCTAAAAAATAACCGTGAATGGCGCCTTTCATGCTCATGAAAGGAATGCCGGTACATATTGTACGCAGACAGTCGGCACTTTCCGGTGCATTTAATACATGGGTGCATAGCCAGTCTGCATTTTGATACATAATAACACTGATAATAACACCAAGAAAGAGATTAATGCAAAAACAAACCCGGAAAAATGTTTTTGCGGACAAATAATCACAACGGCTTTTATATTCGGAAACCAGTTTGGTGAGCGCTAGTTCGTTTCCCATGGTTGTAAAAGAAAATGCAACCATGTAAAGGGGAAAAATCAGCTGATAAACACCAAGCGCTTCCGCACCGATTAGGTCTGCTAAGAATATTCTATTATAAAACCCAATAATTCTGGTGGAAAAGCCTGCCAGAGTTAAGATAAGTGTTCCCCTGATAACAAGATTTTGGTTTAAATCCTTCACCCTTTGATGAATACGATGTAAATTCATAGATTGCTCCAATTTTCTTAAATTTAATAACATATTCGTAACACTATATGTTAAATTATGTTAAAATATGTCCGTATAGGCTTGACATGAAATGGAAACACTGATATATTAGCAGTGTAATATCCGACTGTTTTAGTCGGAATTGAGGTGATAAGATGAAATTATCTACAAAGGGACGGTATGGACTTCGTGCAATGATAGATTTGGCGGATTATTCAGAGGAACAGCCGCAGTCTATTGCGAATATCGCAGCCAGGCAGTCTATTTCAGACAGTTATCTGGAACAGCTTATGGCAAAATTAAAAAAGGCAGGTCTTGTGGAAAGTATTCGTGGTTCCCAGGGTGGTTATGTACTGGCAAGACCGGTGGAGAAAATTAGTGTCGGCGATATTTTAAGAGCCTTAGAGGGTGATTTGGCTCCAGTAAAATGTGCCGGACTTAAAGGAGAAAATGCATGTGAGGGCAGCGGCACATGCGTCACAAGGAATGTTTGGAAAAGAATTGATGACAGTATAACCAATGCAGTAGATTCCATTGGGTTAAAGGAATTAGTGGAGGACAGCCGGAAGGTACGCCTTAGTGAGGGAGGCACATGTGCAGAATGTAATGTGTAACTGTTGAATGCAGGGGATTTTACAAAATAGGGCTTTCAACAGTTAAAAAAATATTTTTATAAACAGGTAAGAAAGGAATGAACAAAACAATGGAAGAAAAACGTTTTATTTATCTGGATCATGCAGCAACAACTCCGGCCAGGCCGGAAGTCGTGGAGGCGATGCTCCCATTTTTTACGGAACAGTTTGGTAATCCCTCCAGTGTTTATACATTTTCCCAAAAAACCAAGGCAGTGGTAACTAAGTGCCGTGAGACCATTGCAAAAAGTATAAATGTAAAGAGTAATGAGATTTACTTTACAGCCGGCGGTTCCGAGTCAGATAACTGGGCGCTGAAGGCGGCGGCAGAAGCATATGCCGGAAAGGGAAAACATATTATTACTACAAAGATTGAGCATCATGCAATTCTGCATACTGCACAATATCTGGAGAAACGTGGATTTGAGGTAACTTATGTGGATGTAGATGAAAATGGTATTGTAAGGCTTGACAGGTTAAAATCTGCTATCCGTCCTGATACGATTTTGATATCAGTAATGTTTGCGAATAATGAGATTGGTACAATACAGCCCATTAAAGAGATTGGTGAAATTGCAAAAGAGCACAATATTTTATTTCATACAGATGCTGTGCAGGCCTATGGACAGATTCCGATTGATGTAGAGGAATGCAATATTGATATGCTTAGTGCCAGCGGCCATAAGTTAAATGGTCCGAAAGGAATAGGGTTCTTATATATACGTAGCGGTCTGAAGCTTCGCAATTTTGTTCATGGCGGTGGGCAGGAACGTGCAAGACGTGCAGGAACAGAAAATGTTACCGGGATTGTCGGTCTTGCAAAAGCTGTTGAGGCTGCATTTGCAGACATGGATGAGAGAGCAAAAAAAGAGTGTGAAATGAGGGACTATCTTATTGACCGGATATTATCCGAGATTCCATATGTAAGATTGAACGGTGACCGCAGGAGAAGACTTCCTAACAACGTAAATGTCAGTTTTCAGTTCATTGAAGGAGAGTCGTTATTAATCATGCTGGATATGGCAGGAATTTGTGCTTCATCAGGTTCTGCCTGTACTTCGGGCTCCTTAGATCCATCTCATGTTCTGCTTGGAATAGGACTCCCCCATGAGATTGCCCACGGTTCTTTAAGAATGACGCTGGGTGATGAGAATACGATGGAGGAGATGGATTATGTAATAGACCACATTAAAGAAATTGTGGCAAAATTACGTGCAATGTCTCCCCTTTATGAAGATTTTGTAAAGAATAACAGTTATGAATAAAAACAGGAGGAAAACGGATGTACAGCGAAAAGGTGATGGATCATTTTACAAATCCAAGAAATGTAGGAGAAATTGAAAATGCCAGTGGTGTTGGAACAGTTGGTAATGCAAAATGTGGTGACATCATGCGGATATATTTTGATATTGATGAAAATCAGGTAATCCGTGATGTAAAATTTAAGACATTTGGCTGCGGTGCAGCAGTTGCGACAAGTTCAATGGCAACTGAGCTTGTAAAGGGTAAGACAATTTATGAGGCATTAGAGGTTACAAATAAAGCAGTCATGGAGGCGCTTGACGGCCTTCCCCCGGTAAAGGTACATTGTTCCCTGCTGGCTGAAGAGGCAATTCACGCAGCTTTGTGGGATTACTGCCAAAATAATGATATTACGATTGAGGGTTTAAAAAAGCCAAAGAGTGACATTGGTGAAGAAGAGGTGGAAGAAGAATACTAATGAAAAAAAAAGTTGCAGTAGGGATGTCGGGAGGAGTGGATTCTTCTGTTGCCGCCTATTTGTTAAAAGAACAGGGATATGACGTAATAGGAGTGACAATGCAGATCTGGCAGGATGAGGATGTAGATTCAATGGCTGAAAACGGCGGATGCTGTGGTCTTTCTGCGGTTGATGATGCCAGATGCGTTGCTGATAAGCTTGGAATTCCATATTATGTGCTTAATTTCAAAAAAGAATTTAAACAACATGTAATTGACTATTTTATGGATGAGTACATGCATGCAAGGACACCTAATCCGTGTATTGCCTGTAACCGTTATGTAAAATGGGAAGCTCTGCTTAAGCGTGCCCTGGAACTTGGGTGTGATTATATTGCCACAGGGCATTATGCCAGGGTAGTTAAACTTGAAAACGGCAGGTTTGCCTTGAAAAAATCAGCGTCTATAAGGAAGGATCAGACATATGCGCTGTATAATCTGACTCAGGAACAGCTTTCAAGGACGTTGATGCCTGTTGGGGAATATGATAAGGAGGAAATTCGCAAAATAGCAGAACAAATCGGATTGTTTATAGCGGATAAACCGGACAGTCAGGAGATTTGTTTTGTACCTGATAATGATTATGCAGGGTATATTGAGCGTGAATCAGGGAAAAGCTTTGATAAAGGTAATTTTGTGGATTTGGATGGCAGGATTTTAGGAACACATAAGGGGATTATACATTATACCATAGGACAGAGAAAAGGGCTGGGATTATCTGTTGGAAAGCCTGTTTTTGTTGTGGATATCCGGCCTGATACCAATGAGGTAGTAATAGGAACCAATGAAGACACATTTCATCAGGAACTGATTGCTGACAGGGTTAACCTCATGTCTATCTCCTCTGTTGAAGAGGAGATGCCGTTAAATGCAAAAATACGGTATTCCCATAAGGGTGCACCATGCAGAATTAAGATGCTTGATGATAATACATTAAGGTGTTGTTTTGAGGAACCGGTGCGTGCCATTACCCCGGGTCAGGCAGTTGTATTTTATGATGGTGATGTGGTGGCAGGAGGTGCGGTGATAAAGAAGTGGATAGGAAAATAGGAGAAGGGGATTTGTTATGTATTACGAAAATATTTTGGATTTAATCGGAAATACGCCGTTATTAAGCCTTAAACAGACAACAGGACTTAATATTTTTGCAAAGGCGGAATTTTTGAATCCCGGTGGTTCAATTAAAGACAGAATAGCCAAAAACATGATTGAGGTGGCTGAAGCGGAAGGTAAATTAAAACCCGGAATGACCATTATTGAACCCACTTCGGGCAATACCGGTATAGGACTTGCATTTTGCGGTATCAGAAAGGGTTATAAAGTTATTATTGTCATGCCGGAGAATATGAGCGAGGAAAGAAAAAAGATTATAAAAGCCTTAGGCGCTGAGCTTATATTGACACCGGCCAAGCTTTCCATTGGGGGAAGTGTGGCAAAAGCAGAAGAAATAGTTTCAAAATCGGATGAATATTTTATGCCGCAGCAGTTTGAAAATCCTGCGAATCCTGACATTCATTATAGAACCACAGGACCTGAAATTGTGAGGCAGCTTGGACAAAATGTAGATGTTTATGTTTCAGGAATCGGAAGCGGAGGAACATTGCAGGGAGTTTCTAAGTATTTAAGAGAGAAAAATCCTGACTGTAAGATTGTTGCAGTGGAGCCTAAGAATGTATCGGCTCTGCTTGGACATGAGCCGGGGCTTCACCAGATTCAGGGCATCGGAGACGGATTTATTCCTGAAGTATTAGATGTGTCTGTTATAGATGATATTGTAGAAGTAACGGATGATGATGCAATTAACACAGCAAGAGAATTAGCCGCTGTCCAGGGACTTTTGGTCGGGACATCTTCAGGTGCTAATGTGTGGGCGGCAAAACAGATGGCAAAAAAGTACGGTAGTGACAAAGTAGTTGCCACAATTTTGGCAGACAGGGCAGAGAGGTATTTCAGCACAAGCCTGTTATAGTAATGTTTGCATGTTTACGGGTATTGTTTATGCATACATGAAAAATATTATTTTTAGAAATATTAAGCTGGATAAAAGAAAGGATGCGGAAAAAATGACAAAAATTGATATTATTTCAGGGTTCTTAGGAGCCGGGAAAACAACATTAATTAAAAAACTGATTGCAGAAGGCTTTCAGGGAGAGAAGCTTGTTTTAATTGAGAATGAGTTTGGTGAAATCGGAATCGATGGAGGATTTTTAAAGGATGCAGGGGTACAGATTAATGAGATGAATTCCGGATGTATATGCTGCTCTTTAGTGGGTGATTTCGGTAAGGCATTAGAGCAGGTACTTCACGAATATGCCCCGGACCGGATCATTATAGAGCCTTCAGGTGTGGGTAAGCTTTCAGACGTAATGAAGGCTGTTGCAGATATGAACGAAAGTGAAATAGTTATCAATTCGGCATCAACAGTAGTAGACGCCATGAAATGTAAGATGTATATGAAAAATTTTGGAGAATTCTTCAATAATCAGGTTGAGAATGCAGGTACGGTTATTTTGAGCAGAAGCCAGAAGTTAAGTGAAGATAAGTTAGAAGCCGTGACTGCAATGATAAAAGAGCATAACGATAAGGCCACTATCATTACAACCCCATGGGATGACATCGATGGAAGCCAGATTGTTTCTGCTATGGAAAAAGAAAAATCATTAGTAGAAGAATTGATGGAAGAGGCAAGAGTATGTCCTGACTGTGGACATGTGCATGAACATGGTGAACACTGCCATGACCATGCACACAATCATGATAATGCGGAACACGAACACCATGATGCTCACGTTCACGAACACCATGATGCTCACGGTCATGGAGACCATGAACATAATCACGATCATGCCCATGGAGACCATGAACACCATGACCATGATGACCACGGGCATCACCACCATGATGGAGAATGCTGCTGTGGACATGACCACCATCATCATCATGCAGACGAGGTATTTACAAGCTGGGGTGTAGAAACACCTCACAAATACACAAAAGAAGAGATTGAGGAAATTCTTAAGGTGCTGTCAGACTCTGAAAATCAGGATTATGGAATCATTTTACGTGCAAAGGGTATGGTTCCATCAAATGACGGGGAATGGGTTTATTTTGATTTGACACCGGAAGAATATGAGGTAAGAGAAGGCAAACCGGATGTGACAGGTAAACTTTGTGTGATAGGCAGTAATTTAGAAGAAGAAAAAATTGCAGAATTGTTTCATGTATAGTAC
>JAIDHZ010000395.1:0-6878 GCA_029052995.1 Lachnospiraceae bacterium
GAAATACTTTCCATTTTAAAAAAACACAATGCACCTTCTACCTTTTTTGTTACCGGAGAATGGGCAGCCAAAAATCCTGATGCCATTTTATCCATTGACAGTGCCGGACACGAAATCGCCAATCACGGAAATTCACATAAACATATGCCTCAGATATCTTCTGAAGAAATGATTACCGAAATCATGGGATGCCATGATAAAATCCGGGAACTGACAGGAAAAGATATGACACTCTTTCGTGCACCTTACAGTGACTGGAACGATGAAGTTGTATCTGTTGCCCACTCCCTTGGATATATGTCAATCAACCAGTCTGTAGACAGTCTGGACTGGAAAGATTACGGTGCAGATTCAATTATACGTACCGTTTGCGAGCACAAAAATTTAGAAAACGGCAGCATTATTTTACTACATAACGGTTCCAAATATACCAAAGATGCACTTGACACTATGTTAACCCGGTTAGAACAACAAGGCTATACATTTATTAAAGTTTCCGATTTAATTTATACAGAAAATTATACTTTAGACCACACAGGAAAACAATATTTTCAAAAAAATGAATAAAGCCTATATTTCCGTAAATACTACAAATGAAATCTTAAATATTGAAGGAGATGTACTATGAAAAAATTAAAACATTATCTTAGTATGGCTGCTGTTACATTACTTGCCTGCTTTTGCTTAACAGCCTGTGGTGACAGCAAAAATGATTCAACCAGTGGTAACAACAATAACAATGCGGTTGATGATCTGGCTAACGATGCCGGGAACGCTGTTGATGATGTGGCAAATGGTGTTGGTAATGCAGTTGATGATCTCGTTGGAAACGGGGGCTTCAACAATTATGCAGATGCACATGATTACTTCTTAGACACAATGGGCTCTTACCACTCTGATGCAAAATTTGAAGTTCGTGATGAGGATAAGAACCTAAATGATTATCAGGAAGGCTCAAAAGGTTATCGTTTCAGCCTTTATGATACCAGCAAAAACAAGGAAGGCGATTTATTTGGTGAATTCTATGTAGATGCCAATTCCGGTATGATCTACAAAAAGGGTGAAAATGGTAATATTACGGAGTATCCCGGCGAAGGAAATAATACAAATGCAAACAGTGGAACCAGTTCCACAACAAGTAACCAAACAAGCAGCAATAACAATAAAAACAACAGCCATAGCAACAATAAGACAAACAAAACCACAACAGGTAAAAATATAAGCAGCAAATAAATATCGAAAGCTGTCGCACTATCGCAAAATGTTCTAATGAAGCTAACTTTTTGTGCGGCGGCTTTTTTTCTCATGTTTTTTCTTGCATTTTTTTCTATAAGGCACTATGATACATATATAGTATAATTTGAAACTCACCACACAGAAAGGAATGAAAAACATGGAGAATACCCCGGTTATTGTAATAGGACATAAGAATCCTGATACCGATTCCATTTGTTCTTCAATCAGCTATGCAAACCTCAAAAATCAAATTAATCCCGGCACATGCATTCCCAAACGCGCCGGAAATGTAAATAACGAAACTGCTTTTGTGCTTGACTATTTCAAACAGGATTTACCTGATTTAATCGAGGATGTCAACACTCAGGTAATGGATATTGAATACAGAAAAACACCTGCCGTAAAAGAGAATATATCTATCAAAGATGCATGGAAAATGATGAAGGAGTTAGATGTCGTCACCCTTCCAATTGTAGAACGCAACAATATGTTAAAGGGTATAATTACCGTTAACGACATTGCCAAATCCTACATGGATGACTTTGAAAGCGATATAATTTCAAAGGCAAGGACGCCATATTCTAATCTGGTGGATGTATTAGAAGGCACCCTTGTTGCAGGCAACCCCCACAATCATATTATTAATGGCAAGGTCGTCATCGGGTCTGCAAACCCACATCTTATTGAAAACCTGATTGCCACAGACGATATTATGGTTGTTGAGGATCGTGTTGACACACAGATTTACGGAATTGAAATGGGGGTTGGCTGCCTTATTCTCTGTTTAGATGCACCGGTAAGTCCGCTTGTACTACAGCTCGCCAAAGAAAGGGAATGCAGTGTAATCACCACAAAGCTTGACACCTATTCAGTGGCACGCCTGATTAACCAGAGTATTCCAATTCGTTATTTTATGAGAAAGGATAATCTGGTTACATTCCAGTTAGATGAAAGTGTAGACGCAATAAAGGAAATCATGTCCAAAAAACGCCACCGCGACTTTCCTGTTTTAGATGATTTCGGACATTACTATGGAATGGTCTCCCGCCGTAATCTGTTGGCACTTCGCAAAAAGAAAGTTATTTTAGTGGACCACAATGAAAAATCTCAGGCAGTAAATGGCATTGAAAATGCAGAGATTTGTGAAATTATCGACCATCACAGGCTTGGCTCCTTGCAGACCATTTCTCCAGTTTATTTTAGGAACCAGCCCGTAGGCTGTACTGCAACTATTATTTATCAAATGTATCAGGAAAACAATCAGCCCATTCCAAAGGAAATTGCCGGATTACTTTGTGCCGCAATTCTCTCAGACACATTGCTTTTCCGTTCACCGACCTGCACACCGCTTGATGAATCAACTGCTAAAAACCTTGCAGAAATTGCAGAAATTGATTTGGAAAACTTTGCAATGGAGATGTTTGAAGCAGGCAGCAGCTTAAGAAATAAACCTCCGGAGGAATTATTTAACCAGGATTACAAGACTTTTCAGGTGGAAGAAATGAATATCGGCGTAAGTCAGATAAGCTCCATCAACCAGCGGGAATTAGACCATGTGGCAGAGCTTATGCAGGAATACGTACCTGCAAATATGGGAAAATTACCGATTCAGCTTTCCTACATTATGTTAACCAACATCCGAGAGCAAAGCTCAGATTTACTTGCTTTCGGTGCAGATGCCGTTACATATGCAGAAGACGCATTCCATGTGACTGCTCATGAAAATGTATGCCATTTGCCAGGTGTTGTTTCAAGGAAAAAGCAGGTGGTACCGGTATTGGTTTCAAGGCTGCAGGAGGAAAGTTAGGGGAACCGGATGTGTTTCGGTTTCCCTATGCACTAGCGGACTCCGGGAGAACTGCTCTTCTTTCTTGTGGATAAAATGGCAGATATCACCTTCTCACATTCACTTTAAATCCTGATGGATGCAATGATGGCAAGCCTTCATGAAATCCTGAAACTCAGCAATAAGCAGTTAGCAGCTTTTACTTCTAATTTTGAGAAGCGTCCACTTCCGAGTGCTGTTGTGATTGATACTCCTCGTACCACCTCTGAACCACATTTAACGGATGCATTACCAGTTCGGCTGTCTCCTTGACACTTTTACCCTGCTCAAACTGTTTACAGGCTACCGAATACATACTTTCTGACACTTCAATCAAATGTCCGTTGGGATCAAATATATGAATTCCTCTTTGTAACCACGAATATGTTTTTGGTTCATGAAGACGCTCCACTTCAGGATATTTATCTAAAAGAGCAATAAATTCATCAAAGTTTTCCGTTTCAAAATAAAGCTCCATGGTATTAGAACGATACTTCATGGTATCTGTCAGAAATCCCGCAACTTTATCAAAATGCTCCTGCAAAGTTAATCCGCAAGTCAATGTCTTGCACCATCCCAAATCAACCGCTACCTCCTGATCGAACAAATCCTTGTAGAATTGCAGTGATTGCTCCATATCCTTTACAGCAATTAATGTATTACAATATTTCATAATCCAGTCCTTCCTTTCTAATCACATTTTATCAAATCATCATACTATAATTAGGAATATGCGTCTAGTATATTTCCGACATTCTGCATGGCATATTTTCCGGCATCTGCCATACTCATCAAATGATGTTTCTTAAAATCATGGCATAAATGTGCTTGGTCAGAATACCCATACCTGTATACCACATGCAATATCCTTTTGACGTTCTTCATAATTCAATGGGTTAAACAAATTCAGTTTTTTAGATGGTTTTTAACGTCATATCATGTATAATGACACTATAATTATAAAGATGGATACTGTTATTTTTTCAAACATTCCAAAATCGGCTCAATATATTTCTTGTCTAAAATATCATAAGACGTAGAAATCATTTTTATCATTTCTTGTTCTGCTTCTGTTTTATCCTTTTTGGCTTTATAAACATTTTGATCATAAGTTTTGATGAAGCGGACATTTTTTCATAGTTAAATTCACCCAGACAATAAAATATACTTACTGTTTTTAATTCAGACTCTTTAAAGTTCTGTTTAAGAGCCAGCTCGATTTCCCGATTATCTATAGGGCTTCTGCCAACACATAATGCAATCAGCTCCTGTTGCTTATGCTATCCATATAAAAAAACCCGGACATTGCTATCTGTCCGAGCTTTTTCCTTTTTTATTATTCTTTTGTACTTCTCCGTTTTTAAACAGAAACTAAGAATTCTGCCCTTCAACAATACGATGTACATATGTTGTGGCTCTCCATGAATACCAAAATGTCTCTTCGTCAATAAACCCCATCTGCACTGCCGGACTTCCATTATTATCAAATAAATAAAACATAATCTTCTGATCAGACAACCGCATGAGTATAACATCGGTAAAATAATCTAACAATGCCCATTTTTTATCTGATGAAACAAAAATGCGATTGGGTATTGTTATCTCAAAACAGGAAATAGGAGCCCATCCGGTTGGAGCAAGACATTTACTAATCGTTGGAATATCTATACGCTCTGTTTCTTTCAACTTTTCGTCACACAATAGCCCATAACCATCACAAGGGATTGTATAGCATCCATTTTCATCATTATATATAACATGCGATCCGGCAGAGCCATAAGGAACACGTTCAGACAATATTTCCATATTATCAAGGCTGCTTTTCGCCAAAATCGTTTTTTCATTCATAGATAATTCGATTATATAACTCTCTTTCTTTGAATCCAGACAGAGTGATTTACACACAATATGCTGCTTATCCTCTATATCTCCAAACATATTTCTACAGTCAACCAAATTTTGTGTTTTGTTTGTTTTAAAATCCCATTCCCATAAAAAACCATCGGCAAAATACACCAATGTTCTTCCATCAGGCGCAAACACAAAAGCATGTATTGTGTTTTTCATCCTCTTTTTTGCAATCGTTTCACCATGCACTAAATCCTGAACAGCTATTGTTCCTTTTAACGTTGCCGTTGCAACAAATTGTTCATCAGTAGAAAACGCATAATACAGTGTTTCTCCCATAATATTAAATTCGTACTCTTTTACCGATATCCCATTCTGAATGGAATATTTCTGCAATAGATTTTTGTTACGTGCATAATAATGAGTTTTCTTAAAATATAGTGCCGCCTTTTGATATTTATTTGTTATTCCGGGAAATTTTTTATATTGTTCGGCTTCTAAAATTTTATTATGAAAATTTAATTTCCGGTACGGATACCACTTTCCACATTTCCTACAGCGGATCCCATTTTTCTCTACGGTAAAGTTTTTCTGCAGTTCATATACATAACGATAATTTTCTTCGTTTAATTCCCGTTCTAATTGTATTTTTTCATCTGTTGAAAGGCAACAGAATAAAAACTCATCATCCATGATAAAAACCCTTTTCCCTTCTACTACTGCAATGTTCCAAATCTATCATCTCATTCTATAAAGGCATTCACAATTACAACGAATCATAAATCATCATCCACTTCAAACATCAATCCAACAAAATATCCTTCAAAGTATCCATCAGGTTTGATATATCAATCGGTTTTGCAACATGACCATTCATTCCGGCCTCCATTGCCTTCTGTCTGTCCTCATCAAAGGCGTTTGCCGTCATCGCCACAATCGGAACAGATGACCGTGCGGAATCTTCCAAAGCTCGAATCTGCCGTGTTGCCTCATAGCCATCCATAATCGGCATCTGAATATCCATCAGAATGAGATCATAAGTGCCCGCCTCCACATTCTTTATCGTATCCACAGCTTCTGTTCCGTCACCTACGGTATCAACCACCAATCCCACAGTCCCCAGAATTTCCTGCGCAATTTCCTGATTAATTTCGTTATCCTCTACCAACAGTATCCGCTTACCTTTCAAAAGCTCATCTGACTCCTCCTTGGTATCAGTCTCCGGCTCCGTATATGGAGCCACCAAAATCTGATGGAGTTCAGAAAGGAAAATCGGTTTCGAGCAAAATGCCGTAACACCAGCCTCTTTTGCCTCATCCTCAATATCAGCCCAGTCATACGCAGTAAGGATAATAATTGTTGCCGTATCTCCGATAACCTTACGGATTCTGCGGACAACCTCAATTCCATTCATATCCGGCATAAGCCAGTCAATAATATATGCACTGTACGGTTTATTTTCTTCTATCGCAAACTCAGTACGGACAACCGCTTCTTTTCCCTGGGTTGTCCAGTCAGGATTCATGCCAATGGCAGAAAGCATCTTGCTGACGCTCATACAGGTATTTACATCATCGTCCACAATCAATGCACGCAGATTCACCAGCTTCTCCAGATGCTCTGTCTTTAGGGGCTGATTCACCGTGCGGAACCGGAAGGATACGATAAACTCTGTTCCCTTCCCCACTTCGCTCTCCACCTCAACGGTTCCGTTCATCATGTCAATGATATTCTTAGTAATCGCAAGACCAAGACCCGTTCCCTGAATGCCACTTACCGTTGCAGTCTGCTCCCGCTCAAACGGCTCAAATAAGTGCTTTAAAAATTCTTCACTCATGCCAATACCATTATCTTTGATCCGGAACTGGTATGAAGCATATCCATCCGGATCACTGTCTGTCTGTATAATGCGGACGCTGACTGTCCCGCCTGCCTTTGTATATTTCATCGCATTGCTCAGAATATTCAA
>JAIDHZ010000395.1:6978-13759 GCA_029052995.1 Lachnospiraceae bacterium
CTGTCTGTCTGTATAATGCGGACGCTGACTGTCCCGCCTGCCTTTGTATATTTCATCGCATTGCTCAGAATATTCAAAAGCACCTGATTCAGACGAAGCTTATCACAGATGATCGTCTCATTTGTCACATCCTGCGTATCAATATAGAAATCAAACTGTTTTGCCTTGATATCAGACTGTACAATGGTTTTCAGGTCGTGCATGATTTCAGGAAGACTTGCTTCCTCCTCATTAATTCTGACCTTCCCGCTTTCAATCCTGCTCATATCCAGCACATCATTAATCAGGCTCAACAGATGCTTGCTGGAGGTCATAATCTTATCCAGATAATTCCGCACTGTTTCCCTGCTGTCAATATGCGTTGCAGCCAATGAGGTAAATCCGATTATCGCATTCATCGGTGTGCGGATATCGTGGGACATATTGTTCAGAAAGGCTGTCTTTGCACGGTTGGCATGCTGGGCTTGTTCCAGCGCTTCTTCCAGTGCCTGCTTCTGCTCCTGTTCCTGACTCACAATTTCATCAATATTACGAAATCCAACGAGAACAGTAAAGCCCTCCTGTGATCTCTTTCCCTCCGCCTTAACATAGGTAAACTGATAATTATGTATCGCTCCATCAATCAGCACCCGATAGCTCCCTATATATTCCATATCGGAATTAAGCTTTTCGGTCACCTTATCAATAGACAGCGCATCTAAAAGCTCCTGTTTATCCTCCGAATAAACACGCTCCTTGATATACTGCCGCACAAGCGGTGTATAAGAAAATGTCTTCCGGAAATCTTTTTCCAGCCCGGAAGTTACATAACCCTCCATTTTTACGATTTTAGCCGTATCCTCCCTGGTATTTACCGCATAAACATTGAGATAATCACGGCTCAGTGCATCCACAATGGCAAGCTGCTCCTCCAGTTTCTTATTTGCATCCTCAGATACATGCAGAATTTTTCCCTTCCACCTTGCCCAAAATATCAGTGCCAGAATAATAACCAGAACCAGAGCAATAGCCAGAACCACCAAAGCCATTGTCTCCGGATTAGCCTGCATGTACTGCGCCAAAGTCAAATCCTGTGGTGTATAAGAGGTATACTGTGCAATCAACTGGTTGAGTGTGTCCTCCGACATCTGCTTCAGACATTTGTTGAGTATCGTCACAAGCTCATGGTCGCAATTCTCTCTGACATACATCTGGAATTCGAATCCTACGCCGTTCACGACACTGTATTGCAGGGAACCCGTAAAATCATTATTCACAAACATCTGTGCCGTGTAGGTATATACATAAGCGGCATCTGCTTCTCCGTTCAGGACAGCATGAATCGCCTCATCTCTTGTGTCATAGTACAGTACCTTTGCATCGCCTATAATCTCCTTTTCCAGTGGCTCCTCTCCCTGAGCGTCCGCAACTGCAATCGTCTTAATCTTGCCCGTAAAATTACTTTTCGTAACCTTTGCCACACCAACCGTCATGTAGGTATCTGTATTAAATCCGCGGTATAAATTCTCCTCCGTCGTCAAATCAGATGTCCTTTTGTCTATCACAATATCCACACCATTGGTATTCGCAGTATTGTAATAATCCTCCCTGTTTTCGTGTACAACAATCTCATATGGCAGACCACACAGCTCCATAACCTTATCGAAATAATCGGGCATAATCCCCTTTAACTCCCCGTTCTCAACGTAAGAATAAGGAGCTCTGTCTCCAATCGCCGTCACTGTAATTTTTTTCTTCCCTGCAAGAACATCCTGTATATATGCTTTCTCGCGTTCGGTAAATACAAGCTCGGAAGAGTAGACTTGTCTATAATATTTAAAAAACAACGAATTTTCCCAGTCTCCCTCATTGATATCCATCTGCTCAATAGCATAATTGATTTCCTTCAGCAGCTCTTTGTCTTCTTTTCGTACAATCACATAAAAATTCTCTGTCTCCAGCGTGTCCAGCGTTCTTTCATTTTCTGACTTTCTCAAATTGCTGGTGAGGATTGCATCAATACTGCCATCCTTCAAAGCCTCCGCAAGCTGCTGTGAATCTTCATACTCCTTCGTATTGTAGGAAAATCGTTTCTCTTTGGCAAACTCCGCCAGTTTGTCATTCTGACTGCTCCCTGCAAGCAGACCGACACGCATCCCATCGTAGGTCGCATATTCCCCGCTGTGATATTTCGTGTTATCTGCTAAAACGGAAAGAATCGTACTGTTGCGCCCAATCGGGTATGAAAATGCAAACTTGGCTTCACGATCTGGAGTTTTCCTTGCAGATGAAACCATGTCAATCTCACCATTTTCTAACATGTCAAGCATATCATTCCACGATTTGTCATATCCGACATAGTCAAAATTCAGATGTGAATATTGAGAAATCATTTGCAAAACCTCAATGCCATATCCGGTCAGATTTCCTTCCTCATCCTTTGCATGATAACCATCAAAATAGAAAATACCTGCCTTCACCCTTTCATTAGCAGCCTCGTCCGGCACACTTACATTAGATGCATTTACCGATATGAAATCGCATAAAATAAGAAAAAGACATAATAATGCTGTTATCCACTTTTTGCTATGTATTTTATCTAAGACACACATAATCTTCGCTCCCTTTTATAAATACTTTATTGTATTGTACCAAGCCTCTAGTGTACTGACACGTTGATAATTAGGCAAACCTACTTATCAATGTGTCAGTACACTAGCTCAGCGGCCTATTCTACGTTCAATGTTCCCACTATTTTTTTCTTAAATCCTTAAAATAAAAGTAGCAGTTTTTAATTTTATAATGTATTGTTAAGTTACCACACAAAACCATGCACATAAACCGCCAACTGCTATGATTAGTTTACCATGTATTTTAAATCTCAACAACTACATATTTTATTTTTCTCTTCCCTTTTATCACCACCAGCCGTCTAATTAAGATGTTATAAATCCCCGTTCCGTCCGGTATTACCTAGCAAATTTTTCCATATAATAGTTCAATGTATCACAATGCGGCATTTCATCCAAAAACTTATGTCCAGCTAAAATACGCAATGTATTAATACATTCCTCCTCATTAAAGGTTTCTTCCATATGACGCATACTTTCAACAGAACATGCATTTTTTAACAGACACATAAATATCAGATCATCCTGTGTGTACGTGATATAGCTTGGATTCCCCGACAAATAAAATCGAACGTTTTACTTCTCCGTATCTTTCTCAGCAACCAATTTTAAATCTTTTGGCAGATTATAAAATTTTTTATATCCTCTCAACTCCCATTTTCTAGAAAGCGTTATATTATGAACAAACTGTTCATATGGAATGGAATACATAACTACCCTTTTCTTTCCTTCCTCCGCCTGCTTTTTTATGTCTTGTAAACGCTCAATGTCTGCTTTATATATCGATGAAAATACAGAAATATAAAAAACTGCCCCAACTGTCAGTCCCATCTTACAAAACTTTATAATATCCATTTCAGAACACACCCTCATCTCGCTACAAAGTTCATTCACAATAATACAAAATTCAATTGTATATAATATATATGACCCGAAGAAAACCCGGGGTGTAATAGGATTAACTACCAAAAACGGTGCATCTATTATCATGATGCTAAGCAGAAAAAATAATATCTCTTTAAAACATCGATCATACTTTGCAAATATCATCACGATTACAACATGTGCAAATACACTTAACAAGGTTATCACAACAAAAGCAAATCGAAATTTTCTGTCGACCACATCGGTTTCCTCGAACAGCTTTTTAAACAAAGCACCTGCAATTATATATGCAAAATTTATAAGCAGACATCCGTCAACCAAAGACCTCTTTAATTTACAAAGATTTTTTCGGTATTTTAATACAATCAAAATGAATACAATAAGAATAACAATATTCATTGCAACATTGTCTAAATAACCATATTTGCATATTTTATATAAACCATAATAAATTGATTGAACGCTTACTCCATCCCCCACATCACGATATGAATCTTTTCCATTCAACACCTTATAATATGCCGAATTAGAAAACATCCACCCTGCTCCCACCAATGTTCCAACCATATATCCGGCAAATGGAATAAAAACACGTTTGTACTTTAACGCAAATGCTACAACTACAAAGATTCCAAGCAGCACATTATAAATCGTGAAATGCTCCACTAACAATGTATTAATGATTCCCAACAAAAATAACGGAACAGCCATCCAGTCTGCTTTCTTACCCTCTTTTCTATCAAAATGTGCCGTATACGCAATATAAACCAATGTAAAGCATATACTGGTAACATAATTTGCAAATCCTGACACCCAGCCAATTGTAGAACTAAACAAGGATAACGGTGCCACCATAATTAATAACAGGGCTATATAAGATGCGATTTGCAATCGTGTTATATAACGAACCAAATAAGCAATCATTGTTACCACTGCACTCATAAAAAGAACTTTCAAGACAACTGACCTTGTTAACCCCATTACAATTAAATATCCCAGATATCTTCCACCATATCCTGCAAATCCACTTAGAAATCGATTCAATCCAGTTTGGCTGCCCCAACGTAAATCATCATCCGTATACGGAACAAAATAGAAAAAAATACATAATATAAGAAACATGATTATACATTTTATAATTTCATCCATTTTTATTTTCTGTTTTTCTCTCATTTCCTCATCTATCCTCATTTCCAATTATACTCTGTGATAGGTAGACACCTTCTTCATCTATAAGACTGCTTAACCATAAAAATATTACAAAAAAGTTGAACTATATATTATATCAATGCCCATGCGGTGTTTTTTCTATGTATTCATGCTCCTTTTTTAAATCTGCATACAACAAATCAATAAATACTATTCCTAAAGGAACCAATGCCCCCCATATTGCCTTTCCTTCAAAGAGTCTGCACAGTATCGTCGACAAAATCCCTCCTAAAACAAAAACCAGTAACATTTTAAAATGATTTAACGCTCGGTTTAACTGTGTTTTTTCTCCATGTTTTTGAACCGTTTTTACGATTGCAACTCCGGTCTGCCGCAAATGATTTGTACAAAATGTGGTTGCCATCGGAACCCCCTGTGCCTGACGAAATGTGTTATATTGCATAGAACAGATAAAATTGATTGCTATCTGGGAAACCTGAAATGGAATACGTTCCGGTAAAATCCCTAAAATAATAACCGTAATCATTTCAATCAAAATCAATAACGTATCCCACCGTATCAAACGCCTTTTTTTAATCGGCTTTGGTACCGCCTCCGAAACGACTGCACCTAACAAGTATGCAGTCATTGGTATAAAATAATAAAATGCGTTAGACCATTTTCCATTTCCAACTGCCATAGCAAACAAAACAAAATTAGCAGTTTGTGCATTGCAGAATACGCCACCCCGAATTGAGTATGTATACGCCCCGTAAAATCCTCCCACAAACATTAATAATGCAAAAATCCACCATTTTTCACATTCCAGATAATTCTCTTTATCCTCGGCATCCTGCTGTAACAACTCCTCTTTTTTCATCCTCAACCTACCTCTTTTTATCGATACTCTATCTCTAGTAACGTCAGTCCACAAGCCGCTGCTTTATGCCCTGCTTTAGTCCGGTCCTTTGCTTCTAATATTTCTTTTATCTGTTCCGGCGGAATCATTCCCATTCCTACCTTCATCAAAGAACCGACAATAATTCTTACCATATTATATAGGAATCCATTTCCGTTCATCCGGATTCGCACCATATTCCCCTCTCTAATCACCTTAATATAATAAATTGTCCTGACTGTATTTTCCACATCTTCTTTCGGCGTACAAAAACTCTTAAAATCATGTTCCCCCACCAGATAATCTGCAGCACGCTGCATTTTCTCCTCATCTAAATGATAATAGACAAAATGGGAGTACAGTCTCACCATAGGGTCCGGAAATTGTGCATTATAAATACGGTATTCATAGGTCTTTCTTGTATCGCAGTATCTCGGATGAAAATCCGGTGCCACCTCTTCAGACTTCTGAATCCGGATATCATCCGGCAGCAGATTATTGATGGCGTAGCTGATCTTGTCCGGTGGCATCGTCACGTCGGCATCGAATACTGCAACATTTCCCATAGCATGCACACCGGAATCTGTGCGGCTGGCACCGATGACCACAATATCCTCCCGAAAAAACTTGCTTAATGTTTTGTTCAATATCTCTTCCACTGTAATTCCGTTTTTTTGTATCTGCCAGCCGCAGTAATTTGTGCCATCGTATGCGACTGTAAGTTTAATTCGTTTCATAATTTTTATATACCACCTATCCGTTTAACAAACCGGGATTTTTGTACAGAAAACCTCTTTTCCCAATTCTCCTATCTGACTATCATATCATTTTAGATTCTCTTTGTACATGGCAAATCAACAATTTATGCCCGCCGCTTTTGTATTTCACTCTTTAATTCCTGCCACATACGGTAAAATAAGTTTTTATTCTTTGACGCTGAACATCGCATAAGCTAAAAAAATAAGATGCTGTCAAAACATTTATGTTCTAACAAGCATCTTATATATAGATTTCTTATAATTGCTACTTTTCCTTCGACATCTTTGAAAATTCAAGTGCATCCGCTGTTTTTTCAAGGCGTTCCTTTGTTAATGTCGAATCCAGATTTATAACAACAAAATCCTGTGCCCCCTCATAAAAAATATAACTTCTATCTGTTGCCGTGTTGATCATAAGATTCAGCGAATCTCCATTTGTATTAATATAATTCCATTCTTCATAATCCGATAGATTTCCTAAA